>JBHHXO010000009.1:0-26998 GCA_046757125.1 Thiogranum sp. | reverse complement strand
AGGCTCAGAGGATTAATAACGCGCTCAGTGTCGTGGCTATAGCGGGGTTCGTTTAGCGCGAGTTTCAGATTTTTGCTCTGGCCCAAAATTTTCCATCACTCACTTTCAATAAAGTTAATCAGCATAGTTATAATTCGGCTATTGAGATCAACTGATTTTTTGTTTTCGTAGGATTTCAGATTCTGTCTCTCGGTTCCCAGCTTTCTGGCAAGTTCAGCAACAGAGCTGGCCCCTGACAGCAATACCAACTTTTCAACAATATCCTCGTTCGAAAGAATCTTATCAGCCATCTGTAATACATGCCTTTACAATTGTAGTAGATACTGCTACATTTAGCCTTGTTCCACTCAAGGAGGATACCATGGAAGTAATACTGGCAAGCTGCGGAAACCCTGATCATTTTCAGGATCCAGATCAACCTATGTACGGATGTGAAAACAACAGTAGACTGGCGGTCAATTCACTCGAGGAAGCATCGCTGAAATGCAAAGATTTTATTAATCGGAATTACCTTGGCAGTGGTAACTGGGCCGGAGGCGAGGTTTTTGAAGGTAATAAATGCATCGCAAAAATCTCGTATAACGGCAACATAATACACATTCGGGAAAACTAGCCGAACTTGAACCGCCCAATCTGCATATCGACGGACATCGCAGATTGGGCGGCTCTCAATCTGTAGCAATTCCACCTCAACCAGTTTGCGTAGCGCCTATATCTATTCGCTTATCAGTTTTATTCAATTAGCGACCAGGAATTTATTGAATTCCGGAGGCAGTATAGATAACAAATCTTCTTCTGTCATAGTGAACAGATCATAGTTAACTTCCAGCTGCTGTAACCAACTAATGAAGCGGTAGGCACAACCAGGGCTAGTGCGACCTGCCGAACCCTTTCCGAACGTCTCACGTGCCGGGTCATAATAGAGTTTGCTGGCAGCACGCATCACACCCTCACAACCCAGGTAGTACTGTCGCGCCATGAGTTGCTCGATTAGTTCGCCACGGACTGGAAGCTCTCGACTGAGCAGGAAGCGGGCCACTTCACCGTAACGGCTCACTAGCTGCCAAGTGGTAAATATTGCGTGTCTGGGCCGGTGATTGTAGTTCTCACTAAGAACGTAGTTATACATCATCGCCGGCTTTCGGCTGCCATCCTGTTTTACAGGACATAACTGGTCAAACCAGTAGAGTGCCAGCGCGCTCCAGAAACCAGCATCACCCATAAATAACTGTGTTTCAATTGATCCCAAATTTTTGGTCAGATATACACCGAGCTCATAGCGATTTAAAAAAATAATATCGCCTAGTTCCAGCTCGAAATCCATGGCATCAGATGTCTCATCACTTGCAAGCATGCCGATCGGTGTGTTTTGCTTTCCACCATTACGCAAATTATTGATGAAGTGACTAAACTCTTCCATGCCAAGATCATTGAGTTTGCGTACTATCATGCTGACCCCTCTTCCAGCTTGAGGAGCAGAATGTCTGTAAGCTTGAATGCCTTCGAAAACTCACTGACAACATTGTCAACCCATTGCATTAACATTAGCGGATCGGTTTCATGTGGTCGCTCATGTAAAATATGTTCAGCAAACGAAAGCCATTGCACTGCAACCGGATCGTCATCATCCGTTTCGTCATTCCACAAATAAAACATGATGATCTGTCGCAATGCAGCAGGCAATATCAGCGACTGAAAGCGCGGGTTTCTGACAAGCTGTCCTTTTGCATCAGGTATCCTGCTATTGATACATAACACTGGTTTTAGGCCATTTTCAATCTCTACTTTCCAGGTCAGTTGATCCAGAGGCGTACTTTTTACTGGTAACAAACTACTCTTCTGAACTTCATCATCACTTTCCGGCCTGATCTGGTCAGCACTGGCAATAAGTCTGCCATGCTGACCAGCCTGATCCTGAACAAAGTTGGCGCAGTAAGATCAATCTGGTCGAGAATTCTGTTCTCTGGCTTAGTGATCTGCCCTACGGTGCCAAAATCAAATCGTTGGCTCGTGTTGTTTTTGTATGCTTCGATATAAATCGCTGCATCATCAGGCAGGTTTTCACGCTTGAGGCTGAAATCCACATCGAATTCAGGTACGGCATCACCATGCTCAACCAGCTTTATCTGCAATTCACTATGCAAGATCTTCCTTCGGCCAGTGTAGTTGATGGTCTTCTGCATCTACTTAACTCTCTTTCACCAGTTTGATCTTCAGATCACGATTTTTATCAAATCCCTTAGCAACCAGCTTGAAGGGTATACCTTTAACTTCCAGCATGAGAACATTATCTTTTCGACTCGTAACACTGCCTGTTTTCTTGGATATACCTAGTGCAATACTGCCATTCACGCTCATTTTGAAATCCAGCGGACTATATTTCTTCCATGGATTACCGCTATTCACATCATAGGCCACATCAATACGGATATTCTGCGGAAAATGATCCTCCGACGCTGAACTGGTTGTCGATACTGTAAAGCCATCCTCGTTCTTGCTGATATTGAAATCCTTTGGCCTGGGTACGGGGGGTGGTGGAATAACAAGGGGTGATTTTTTCTTCCTCTTTCTGGTCTTGGCAGCGTCCTCGGGTTCTTCAATACCAAAGAAATCCTGTAAGGCTTGCTCATCAATCTCTTCCTCTACTTCTGCTAGCAAGTCATACAGCTGCACCACCGCATGCTTGATCACTTTTATAGTTTTAGCTGGATTTTTGTAGTTCTTTTTCAGCTTCTCGGCACTGCCGATCCATTGTGTATGTGCGGCATTCTCCGCATCGCCCAGAAATGAACAGATCTCATCCTCATCCGCAATCATCGCCCCCAGCGCCTTGCGATCTCTAAACTTTGCCTCGCCTGGCAAGGTTAAACCACCACGCACATACAGATCCAGCCCTTGGCGTAGCTCAGGAGGCCTTTTGATGAACACCGAAAACCTGGTTTGCACAGATGTACCGTCTTTTTTCTTCAGGGTAACCGGCAAATGCAGGGCTACCAAATCGCCATTACTGAATCGCCGTCTGATTACTTCAAGATCCGCTTCCTCGAAATCATCCTCACCCAGCTTCTGGTCGTTTGCCCAGCTTGGTTTGAGTTCAAGCATGACATCATTACGCGTGGCACGCACCTCCTCGATAAAATCGAACAGGACGTCTATATCAGTGAAACTTTGTGAGGTGTGTTCGTGCGCCAGTGTACGGATGTTATTACGGTCAATGCGTTCTTCATTAAACTGAAGTAGAAGCTGGTCAGTGATGATCGGGTAAAAATAATTCACGATAGCCACACCCATCATCGCAGCCTGGTTGAAATCCGGATTCGGAAATGGAATCATTACAGACAAACCCGGCCTGTCTCCACGCGAGAGTGAAAACTGATCCCGGAACTGCTCAACGAGATCCTCATCAACAAGCGGTACCGGGATCTTCGTAAGAAGATCGTCCCCTTCTGTATCCGCAAAGAAACCGTGTGGTGGATACTGTTGGCCATCCACCTCCCGCAGGTTGAGAACAGTCTGGCCCATAACAAGGAGATGCGTGTCATCTTTACGCAGAGTGGCACCAAAAAATATACCCAGTTGACTGGTGGTTGAATACACCAGCTTACCCAAACCCCAACGTCCACGGCTTTTACCGGTTTTATGTGATTTTCCGTGCCTCCGCCAGAAATCGCTGAAATTGTCATTGTCTTTAGTATTGATACTACCAGTCAGACCCTTCGTACCGAAGTCCTCGATGAGTAGTGCAACAGGATCATCAAATGCTATACCATCAATATTCAGCCCGGCCGCCCTGGCATGCACCAACTGGTCATCGACAATTTTCCGCATAAAGTCACTAGTCAATCCGTGTGACTTGTCCACCCACCTGAAAACAATACTAACCTGACTCTGGTCATTATCGGCCGCGTCCAATGAGTTCTGGATTGACTCGCGCACGATAGTTTCTGAGAGTTGTACTTCATCATTGCTGAACTGGTCGCGTTGTGTGACTTCAGTTTCGACCTGACTTGGTATTTGCGGCGAGAAAAACCATTTCATACTAAAACCTCAGTAATTATCAATCAGCCATATATGCGACACTTTTTAATACGATATCAGATGCACTTATCCGCGATTCTATAGACAGCATTTCCCTTCAATCTCCTTATCCTTATTTTCAGTTTTCAGCCACTTCACGATCTCATCAATAACACTCTCGAAACAGAGCTTCGTTTTTCCTTTAATAGCACATTCCCATACCGTTAAAATGCGCCACTTTTCCGCTTTTAAAGCGGCATAATTTCGCTTGTCAACTTCGACATTCCGGTCAATTTTCTTTTTCCAGAATTCAGGGCGCGTTGACGGCCATTTAAAGAGATGGCAGTCGTGGTGATGCCAGAAACAGCCATGAATAAAGATAACCGCCTTGTATTTCGGGAACACCAGATCCGGCTTTCCAGGCAAGTCCTTGACGTGCAGGCGATAGCGCAATCCTTTTGCAAACAAGGCCTCTCTTATCACCAGTTCCGGCCTGGTATTCTTGCCCCGGATACCGGACATCATCCGGCTACGGGTTTCCCTGTCTACTACATCCGTCACTGGCCAAGCAGTGCGTACTGATGAGCCTGCGCTTCTTCCTCTTCGATCAGGGTCATAATATGCGGCTTCATGATCCGTGCTATTTCCTTAATAACCGGCATAACAACAGAATTACCAAACTGCTTGTAAGACTGCGTATCGGAAACAGGTATCCGGAAACTATCAGGGTACCCCATCAGTCGTGCACACTCGCGTGGTGTTAGCCTTCGAGGGTTCCCCCTGCCGCGACTAACAAGTATTTCAGACCCATCCTTGTAATAGCGCGCAGACAAGGTTCGCGCAACACTGGCCTTTGTCACCATACCGTAACCAAAACCGTTTCCTTTTGCCTTATGTTTGGCCGCATAGTCATACAAGTACTTCCACAGCTTGTCGCTGAGAATGTACTTGTCACTAACTTTTCCTTTCTTGCCGACGATATAATTCCTTAGTAAATCGCTATCCGGATCCTCGCTACCATCCTGCGGGTGAAGGACATCACTCATCTTCCTTGCATCTCTTTCCCTGTGGCCAAATGCATCCCAGGAAAAAACCGTATCGTCACGAAAACCAACAATATAGATACGCTCGCGATGCTGGGGCACGAACCCCCTGGCATCAACAACTTTTGGATAAATCCGGTAGCCCAGTTCATCTTCAAGGGTTTCCTTTATAACCTGAAACGTCCTCCCCTTGTCGTGACTCATCAGGTTCTTGACATTTTCCAGGAGAAAGGCCTTCGGCTGTTTCTCCTTGATGATGCGTGCGACATCAAAAAACAGTGTGCCCTGTGTTTTACACTCGAAGCCGTGGACTCTTCCGAGTGAATTTTTCTTGGAAACACCCGCAATCGAAAATGGCTGGCACGGAAACCCGGCAAGCAACACGTCATGATCAGGTATGTCATCAACAGCAACTTTGGTTATATCCCCCACTACCGGGTGATCGGTACCAAAATTCTCGCAATACGTCTTTACTGCATACTTGTCCCACTCACTGGTAAAAATGCAGTCGCCACCATTTTGCTCAAACCCCATGCGTATGCCGCCAATCCCGGCAAAGAGGTCAATAAACGTAAAATCCGCTCCCGATTGAGAATACCTCTCATTTCCAAACAATAGCCCCTGGAGCTGGGGTACACGGTATTCGGGGGGGCCATCTTCCCTGACCTCCCACAACCTCACTGTCTTGGGAGTGACATTCAGCTTTCTTGCTATATCAGCCTGGGAATAACGTTCGAGCGAAAGGGCAAGCAATTCGCGAGCGGATACCTTGTTGTCCATTTTTTTACCAGCGCGGCTATAGAGGGAAAAATCGAGGTAATTATTTCCCCTTTTTGTCCCTTTTTCAAGCCATTTTTTACTCTATATTGAAAGAACGTCTATATCTGATTGTTTTTCATACAGGAGGCCCAACTGACTGGATTTGATCCTGAACTGGCTTCTGCGCTTGGTTCTCGGTCGCCAGCTGGCGTTTTCAAGCTTTATGCCCGGGTCGTAATAAATGTGAGCTTCGGTCAGCGCTTGTAACAACTTCAAAAATGTCGTGCCTTCAAACAACCTGACGTTATTGCAGTAGCTGTAGAATTTACATTTATCAGTTCCCTTCCTTGATAGCGACGGTATGTATGCTGCTTTTGCGTGCTTCCGCTTCCAGTGCTCCACCAGCTTTCTAAAAGTCCAGATGGACGCAGGATTACCGTCACGATCAATCAATGCAATACAACCTGACGCCCTGGTGATAGCCCCGCTTTCGCTGTCATAACCATCTACCACAAGTACTAGTCCACTCTTTGGACAGATTTCGTTTGCGAGGTGTCGGCCGGTGAAATCCAGCCGGTCGTTTATTGTCGGACTCTGGTATCCATATTTCCTCATAAATGCCTCAACGCCCTGATCAACATAGTAACCGCCATCAGGTTCAGGCGTCATTAATGTTAATGCTTTGCTATTTATGAGTTCACACTTCGTTACACCAAATTGCTTGATTTCCCAACCCATAAAATCAGGGCCCGCGAATCCGTTCTGGATAATCCCTAATTCTGCCTCCAGGGTAGTGCCACCAGCATTTTGCGCCGTATGCTTGCTAACAACTCCGCCAGAACTCAATTTTTTACCTTCAATCCAGTTAAGTAAGTGTATTCTCCTGAGTTCGCCCAATAAAATGTCTTTTGGTGAGGCATCTTTTAATTTTTCTCTATCTATAACCTCCTTAAAGACACCAGTAATTTCGGCAGAAGGATGGCCATCAATTTCCTCCACTATTCTCGAACCAGGAACAGCAAGATACGCAAGTATTTTCTGCGATGTTGTTATGCCGAAAAAAAGAATGCGGCCTGATGCCCTGCCCTTTTTTTCAGGGTCCATCCATCCTCCCATATCAAACCCGCATCTGGCTACAAAGCCCGAGAGCCTGACTTCAGGGTACTGGGGATAATAAATGAGCTTTGCATCCGGTGCGGGATAGATCCCGCCTTGAGGAGATAGCCAGGAGTAATCGAGCTTGACTGTATACTTGATCTTCCTTTTCGGGTTTTCTGTTTTTCGTGAAACGGATGTTGATTCTGTTACTTCACCTGTTGGCAAAAAACCCAGATCTGTCAGGTGACCTGCCATATAGGGCTGATTTTTACTATTGTCATTGGGTGACAATAATTTGTAATAGATTCGCATTGCACCCTGATCTCGATACAGACTGATCAGCCCTTCTACTGTCAGCTCGCTACTGGCCCCGCTATCGTATATTTTTGGTTTGTTGCTCATTGTGTTCCGGTTATCCAGCGCCATCTGGTTTTGCATGGCAGGAGAACCCGTGTTTTACGGGCTTTCACCACCTGCTATTTTCGGGAAGTAGCGTGACGTATTGGTTCCTCTAGCCTGAGGGCTGTTCCCCTGAATTGGTTTCTGTAGTGGTCAAACGTTCCAGCTTGGCGGAGCCTTCGATCTTGTTTTTCACTTTATGGAAGATCGCGCCTAACAGTCCCACTTCTTTAGTCATATTTTCCAGGCTGTGTCTTTATTGCAGTACTAAATTGTCTAAATTCTCCAATGTCATCTTCGCCTCCTTTCACCCACAGTTTTGGCTGTTCCATCAGCCGGGTTAAAAATGCATTCTTCTGTTCCAACTTGGCCCTTATTTGCTGCGCCGTATAAATCGATGGATTAATCGGTCTGCCAAGCGCTTTCTCGGCACCAGCAAGCACTGTCATTAAATCCGCGTACGCTAAAGAATCTGTTACCACCAGTAAATCGATATCACTACTCGCGGTGTCCTCCCCTCTGGCGATTGACCCATAAATAAAGGCCAGGTCTATCTGCTCATACACTGACGCCAGTTCAGCGTGTATCGCATCCACAATACCAAATGTCTTTCTGACAATCGCCAGCAACTCGTGATAAACGGGATTATCGGGGTTGGCCCTGTAATGGTGTTGATTACCTTCCCGGGCAACCAGCAGCAAACCGGCGGAAACCAGTCGCGCCAGTTCACGGCGAATGGTGCCGCGCCCCATATCAGCCAGGCGCACGATCTCATTGGTATAAAAACTCTGCGCCGGTTTGCCGTAAAGCAAGCCCAGTACGCGCTGCTGTGTCTTGGTGAACAAGGCATCACCAATTGTAGTCGCTGGCATATTACGAACACCTACAAAGGACCCAATCTGGGTACTATAGGCCCCATTCTGGGTCTTTTCAAGCTTGCATCAATCGTGTACAGATCACCGTTTAATCCAGCGGAACCCGGATTTTCACCGGCTGACATTGCCGATCATTAACTGGAAAAGCCATGTCTGAAAATACAGCAGTTTTCAGGGTGCCACCAGATCAACCAGCCGTTGAGTAAACACCGTATCCCCGCTAGCCGTAATCAGCAGCTGATTTTTTGCGCGGGTCATGCCAACGTACATCAGCCTCACCTGGTCCACCAGCCCTTTGGCCGTGTACTGAATCCTGTCGACACCGGCCAATATGACCGTCCCGAACTCCAGCCCCTTGCTGCTGTGAATGGTAAGCACCGTCACCAGTGGCTGGCCTGGATTGTAAGCGGCCTTGTTTCTCTTGCCGACCATGCACAGGTTGGCGATGCCGGCCTTTGCCAGGCGCTCCGCAATAACTTCAGCGATGTTGTTACCGGGCACCAGTATCGCGATTTCATTGGGCGCATGTCCTTTGCGCAACCATGTGCTGACGCAACGCGTAATATAGTCCAGCTCCTCGCTTTGCTGTTCGAACAGCCTGAACACCGGTGCAGGGCCCGAGTCGCCGGCGGATTCAGGTGCAATCACCGGGATATGGTCTTCATCCGATTCTTCCGCGGAAATGAACTCGCGGGAAAACTTGCAGGCGAACTCCAGGATTTCCCGCGTGTTGCGATAGTTGAGTTTCAGGATGGTGGTGCGCCCGCGCGCCTTGATGCCGACGCTGGAAAGGCTGAAATCCAGCGAGCTGTGTTTTTTATAGATCGACTGGGCATCGTCGTAGAGCAGTAACAGGGCGTCTGTCTCGGGGTCTACCATCTGGGTGATCAGCTGCAACCATTCCGGCTCGAAATCGTGGCCTTCGTCGATGAGGACGGCGCCGTACTGGGCGCGGGGGATCTGTGATTTCTCTACACCGCTGATGACCGCCATCACCTGGCGTTCGAAAAAAGGCGCATCATTTTCCGGTATGTCGCAATGGTAGGTTTTGATCTGCTGGCCGCACCAGTCGTGGAAATGGTAAACCTGCACTTTATGTTCAATTTTTTTCTCTCTGACATAGCGGCGTAAGTTGGCAGCGAGTGAGACGTTGAAACACAGCACAAGAACCGGCTTCGTCATGGTCTGCGCCAGCTGCAGGGCGCGGAAGCCAAGAATCATGGTTTTCCCGGAACCGGCGACGCCGTGGATAACACGGAAGTTATCGAAACGGTTTGCTATCAACAGCAGCCTTCCCCCTGATATCACTCATGGGATGTTGCCAGCACCAGCAGTGCTGCGTAATGTTTACTCCGTCCGGAACCACAGCCACACCCTGATCGAGGTACTACCCATGGCAGCAAAACTTTACTATCCCAACATGCAGCATTTCACCATGCGGGTGAACGGCAAGGATATCCTGTGTGATGGTGAAGGTTACCTGCTCGACCTGGAGGCCTGGTCAGAAAACTACGTTGTCGCCGCGGCCGAACGCGAAGGGCTGGAACTTACCGATGAACACTGGCAGGTGATCCGGTTTATCCGCGACTTCCATGAGAAATACGGCGTGCAGGCGCCGGTACGTGACATGATCAAGCACTTCAGGAAGGCCTGGGGCAGCGAAAAGGGCAACAGCCGTTACCTGCACCGGATTTTCCCCAAAGGCGGCCCGCAAAAACAGGGCAACCGCCTGGCCGGTGTGCGTAAACCCAAGGGGGAACATTGATCCGTTGATTTAAGCCGCACTTCTCACCGCGGGGCGAGATGCGGGTTGAACCCTGGCGGCCATTTGCGAAGCCGGCAGGGTTCAACCCGACTTCAGCGCTCCATGAACAGGACCCACACCGCACCCTGGTCCGTACCACCGTCATCATCGCCGGGTGCCCCCACTACCAGGTCAGGGGTTCCGTCGCCGTCAAGATCGCCTGCGGCGGTGATCGCCGCGCCAAAGCGATCCCCGCCATTCAGGTTCCCGTCGAAGCCGCCCGCGTCTGCGGAAATTTTCTGACCGCTGTCTACCCTGCCGTCTGTTTTCATGGTCAGAACCCAGACCGCGCCGGCGTTGTCGGAACCGTCATCGTCATTCGGGGCGCCTGCCGCCAGGTCCCTGATGCCGTCACCGTTCACGTCTCCAATATCGGCAAGTGCGCTACCGAAACGGTCATCATTATCGAGATTCCCGTCAAAGCCGCCGGTGTCGTCCGCTATATTCTGCTCCTGCCGGACCCGGCCCGCGGCGTCGAGAAACAGGATCCAGACCGAACCCCGATCCGTGCCACCCTCGTCGGCCTCGGGCGCCCCGACGGCCAGGTCCGGGATCCCGTCGTTGTCGAGATCACCGATGCCGGCGATCGCGGCACCGAAGTGATCGTTGGCATTCAGGTCGCCGTTGAATCCCCCCGCGTCACGGGAAATTTTCTGCCAGCTGCTGACCCTGCCATCCGCCTGCATCATCAGGATCCAGACCGCGCCTGCATTGTCGGAGCCGTCATCGTCATTCGGTGCGCCTACCGCCAGATCCCTGATTCCATCGCCGTTCACGTCCCCGATATCGGCAAGCGCGCTGCCGAAACGGTCACCATTATCGAGGTCCCCGTCAAAGCCACCGGCACCGTCCGCGATGTTTTGCTCCTGCCGCACCCGGCCCGCGGCATCGAGAAACAGGACCCAGACCGCGCCCCGATCCGTACCACCGTCATCACTCCCGGGCGCCCCGACCGCCAGGTCAAAGGCACCATCAACGTTGAGATCCCCGATACCCGCAACCGCACTGCCAAACAGATCATCATTATCAAGGTTTCCTCCAAAACTGCCTGCATCGCTGGAGATCTTCTGTTCCTGGTCCACCCGCCCGTTGTCGTCCATGAACAGGATCCAGCTGGCGCCTCTGTCGTTACCATCATCGTCATCGAACGGCGCACCTACGGCCAGGTCTCTGACACCATCCGCCTCCAGATCGCCGGGATCTGTAACGGCGCTGCCGAACTGATCCCCGTTGTCGAGATCGCCGTTAAAACTGCCGCTGTCCGCGGAGATCTTCTGCTCGTCAGTCACCCGGATGCTGTTACCCGAACCCCCGCCAAACGAAGCCCCCGTGGAACTGTCCGCGCACTTGAAATCCTCGAAGCCGGCCAGCAACAGGGTGGAAGCAAGCAGTAGAGCGTGGACGTAGCGTTTACTGAAATGCATGGGTGTGCCTGGCAACTGTTGGAAAGCGCCTGTCGTGTATCAGTGCCTGCATCTTATACTCCGGAAACTGTCATTGCATATCCGGCCGGCACGGCGTAGCAGTTATCCACAATAACTGTGGATAACTATGTGGATGAAACCGGAGAAACGGCCTGGAACACTGAAAAATGCGGCATTTCGTTTAAGTTGTCTATTTTTTGAACAAATCATATATCACTATTATTTACAATATGTTACATGACTTTTATAAACCGGAAATCAAGCAACTGTCGTTTAGCACGGACATTTGTTTACCGTTTTGTTACCGCTGTGAATAACAAGCTTGCCGTGGAACAGATGACGCGCAGGAGTCAACCCCTTTTTTCGTCTATTCCCTCGTCAGCGCCTGGCGTAATTCGCGCAGTTTCGACTTGACCCGGGCGGCGTTGCGCGGCCCGATGCGGACCAGTACTTTCTGTCCGGCGGACAGGGTTTCCAGTTCCGGGTCGACAAATTTATACAGCACGCGCGGCCGCACCAGCGATATGCGCCCGCCGCTGTCGGGGGCTTCCAGCAGGTGGTCGACGACGTCGATCAGCCGGTCGTTGAAATACGCCGAGGGATATCCCAGGTCTTCGTACGCGGCTTGTATCAAGGGATAATAATGCACGTAGAGCGCGAGCAGACGGTCACTGTTCATGCTCTCCAGCAACTCAATGAACGCATCGTAGCGCGCGAAGTTCCGCTCGCTCAGGTAAAGGCCGAGGCTGTCCTGCTCGACCAGCAGTCGCCCGCGAATCGCCTGGTTCGAGCGGTACTTGCTGTTTGCCAGCTGCCTGCGCGGCAAGTTATCCACGGTCACGACGAAACGCCGGATAATGTGGTTCAGGTTGAGCAGTGAATCCAGCACCTGCCTGGCTGCCAGCGTGTAAAGATCCTGTCTTAGCGTGTCGTCACTGTCGTCCAGCGCAGGCAGCGGGTTTTCCGGCGCTGCTGCCACGACTTCTTCGGCGGATTCTTCCTGCCGGGACCCGGGCCCGGTTGCCCGCGGCTCGACCGCTGCGGGTTCAGCCGCGGGCGGTTCGACCCACGGGGGGCGTAGCGGGACCGGGTAACGGATGGCGGGTGCCTGTGCCTCTACGGGGACCTGTTGTTCTGCGCTTTGGGGCGGCAGATCCAGCACCTGTTGCTCCGCTTCCTGCGGCTGAAAATACTTCACGGCCAGCACGATTACCACGCCCAGAACCACTGCTACAACAACATCTGATAATTTCATGCGCCACCGCCACGGCCGGGAAACCGCTTCTGTAGACTGTTGTACAAATTTACTATAAAAACCGGGGCCGGCGCATATTTTCCTCTACTATGGGTTGCATGCCCCGCCGTCAGGCCGCATTCGGTTTATATTGTGTCATCCCCCGGCTTGTGCGAGCCGGGACACAGGCTGATGACGGGAGTTACCGACTCGAGGATGAAACGACTGACCATGACCAGACTGCTAACGGCCGGCGTGCCGCTCCTGTTACTGCTCACCGCCTGCACCACCCTGACGGTGCGGACGGACTATGAAACGGGCTACGACTTCTCGACCCTGCAAACCTATGCCTGGCTCGAGGGCAAACCGCCCAGCAACGATATCCGCATCAATAACAGCCTGATCATCAACCGGGTTGTGAATGCGGTAAACAACAGCCTGCAAGCCAAAGGCTATAAACTGGTAGACAAGGACGAAGCAGACTTCTATGTGAACTGGCTTGGCGGCATTGAAGACAAGATCCGCATAGAAACCATCGACACCTACTACGGGTACCTGGGTTACGGCTCGGACTCCTGGGGATACAGGGGCTACTGGCCCGGTTATATCCGTACCTATACCTACGAATACCAGCAGGGCACGCTGATCATCGATATTGCCGATGGCAGGAGCAAGCAGTTGATCTGGCGCGGCACCGGCCAGGACTACCTGGAAGAAAAGGAAAACCCCGAGGAAATCACGGCGGCCATCAATCACACTGTCAGCGAGATCCTGGCCGCCTTCCCTCCGGTAGAACAGCCGCTTTAGGGCGCCAGTCGTTCAACGAACCATTGTGATTTTTCGTCACGGCGATACATGAAGCGATCGTGCAGGCGGCTGTCCCTCGCCTGCCAGAACTCGACCGTCTCCGGCGCCACGCGGTATCCTCCCCAGAAAGACGGCAGCGGCACCTCGCCCTCCAGGAACCTGTGCTTCATCTCATCGAACATGGCATCCAGGATGGCGCGCGATTTGACCACCTGGCTTTGATGCGAGGCCCAGGCGCCGATCTGGCTGCCGCGCGGCCGGGTGGCAAAATAGCGCATCGACCCGGTCGCGGAGATTTTTTCCGCCGCGCCGGTCACTTTCACCTGCCGCCCCAGCTCCTGCCAGGGGAACAGCAGGCTCACCCTGTTGTTGGCCGCTATCTGCTGCGCCTTGCGGCTGGAATAGTTGGTGAAAAAAACAAAGCCTTTTGCATCGAACAGCTTCAACAAGACCATGCGCTGCCAGGGCTGCCCCTGCGCATCCACCGTTGCCAGCGACATGGCCCCCGGCTCGGCACAGCCGGTCTCGACGGTCCGGGCATACCATTGTTCGAACTGTTTAACCGGGTCAGCACACAGATCGGCACTGACCAGGCCTTTCGCCATTAACTCGCGGCGCAACGTTTCGTTATTCATCTATCTCCGCTACCACATCAGGTCGTCAGGAACCTTGTAATCGGCGTAGGGGTCATCGCCCCCCTGCTCCGTTTGCGTCTCCGCTTTACTGACAATGCAGGATGCGTCGCGCAGCTTTATTTTCTCCGCCACCACGGACGGGATTACTTCATAACCGTCGTCGAACCGGACAATGGCGAGCAGCCCGCGGCTCAGTTTGTCGTGGGTCTCCGGCGCGACGAAGAGCTTCTTTATTGCAGTACCGTCCTGGAAATTGTAACCCGTGTCACCGTCATCCTTCGGCACGCGATTCAGTTCGACCAGCTGGCGGATCTGCGCCTGGATGGCCTTGCGCTCGGCGGCTTCCTTGCGCTGCCGGTTGAGTTCGCGGTCGCGGGCTACCTTCTCTGCCGCGGCCCGCCGGGCGGATGCCGCGGCCTCGTTCGCAGTGCCGCCCCTGTTCTTTTTATCGGCTTTCTGCTGTTTGTATTTTGATTTTTTCGCCTTGTTGAGCTTGTCCCTGCTCACCAGGCCCGCCTTGAGAAACTGATCACCAAATGTATTTGCCATCGTACCCGCCTTTACCAGGGCCTGTTCACACTTCCTGCATAAGCGGAAACGAAACAGGCGCTATATGATATTCATCGCTGATCGCGTTCAAGATCCGCTTCCCGGCTGCGCTTTCCTTCCAGGAACAGCCCCTCGGCCCTTTCAACCCTGCCAGGCAGTGAACAGGCTTCTTTCGGATCGACAGGTTCGGGCACGCGGGTCTCCGTGTTGTTTTTCGGGTCAGGATGGTTTTACCGGGAATCAGCGCTCCCGGCAAGCGCGTTGCCGGCAGAGGCGTAAATTATCGCCCGAACAACCCCACCTGGCCAGTCCCGTTTCCGACTGACCGGGTCCGCCCTGATAATGCCAGGGGACAGGCAGGAGTGTGATCGCCTTCACAGAACGAATCATTCCCCCGGGATACAAACCCTTCTACTTGATCCAGATCAACATCCACCCTCGTACCGGGCCGGGTTTTGTGGAACCGTGAACCCGGTTATAACCAGAGCAGGACGGAAAATTATGCGCAGTAATACAATCGGTATCGTTTCATTCGCTGTGATTTTGCTGACCGGGTGCGGCGGTGGCGGCGGTAGCAGTTCCACGAGCAGCACGCCGGCCGGCAGCGCGACCATCGCGAGCGTTGGTCGGGCCATATTCTTTGATACGAATCTTTCCAGCGGCAGCAACCAGTCCTGTGCCAGTTGCCATGACCCGGCGACGGGTTTTGCCGATCCCGGGGCGAGCGCCATGGCGCCGGTTTCCGAGGGTTCCGTCGGCGGCGAATTCGGCGACCGCAATGCGCCGACAGCCGCTTACGCTTCTTTTTCTCCGCCGTTCAGGCTTACCAGCACCGCACAAACCTCTGAAGACGGTTCGAAGTACGAGGGCGGGCAGTTTCTCGACGGACGTCGCAGCGACCTGGTTGCGCAGGCAAAAGATCCTTTCCTGAACCCGGTGGAAATGAATAATGCGGATGCAACAGAGGTTGTCAACAAGGTCCGCAACGCAAGCTACGCAAACGCTTTCCTGAGTGTATTCGGCGCCGGCGCACTGGATGATGTCACCACGGCCTATGATTTTATCGCCCAGGCGCTGGCGGCCTTTGAAGCCTCCCCCGAAGTCAACCGTTTCACCTCGAAGTTCGACGCTTCCCTGGTCGGACAGTACACCATGACGGCATCGGAAATGAACGGCATGAATGTGTTCCGGGGCAATAAGGCCAGGTGCGCAAACTGCCACGTGATCGACAACCCGACGGGCGGACCGGCGTTGTTCACCAACTTCAAGTATTTCAATATCGGAACCCCGGTGAACACCATGAACCCCGCCTATGTCAGTGACAATACACACCGGGACGCCGGGCTGGCGGGAAACAGCAATATTGCGCCCGCGGATATCGCAACCGAGCGCGGCAAGTTCAAGGTGCCGACCCTGCGCAACATCGAGTTAACCGCGCCGTACATGCACAACGGGGTATACGACACCCTCGACGAGGTCATCACGCATTACGATATTATCGTGGCGGACTCGTTATATATCGCCGAGGTCAATGACAATATTGCATCGGAACTCAACCCGTTCACCGACACGGGGCTGGGGCTGAGCACCCAGGAAAAAACGGACTTGATCAACTTCATGAAAACGCTGACTGACGGGTATATGTAAAAACCGGCGCAGTGACTGAAGGCACACCAACGTCTGCCGCCTAGCTTGTGGGCTGGTACTCCGGCCAGGTCGGCAGGTTATCCCCCGAACAGGACCACGCCGTCCGTGAATTCTGGAATATCCTTGCCTGCGGTTTTACGGGCGGTTCCTCGTTCAGGGTACCGGCGGGAATCACCACGCCTTCGAGTTGCGGTACCAGCCTGGGCATCGGGCTGCCGCACTGCGAACAGAAACAGTTATAGAACCGCTCCGCCTCCGGAACCCTGTAGCGCCGCAGCAGCTCTTCGCCCTGTGTCCAGGTCAGGCTGCTTTCCGGCCTGACCAGCAGGTTGGTCGCGTGCCCGGTACCGGTGGTCCTGCGACAGCGCTGGCAATGGCAGTGATAAAAACGCTCGACCGCGCCGTTGATTTCGTAGCGCACGGCTCCGCACAAACAACTACCGGTAAGATGAACGTCCTGCATACCCTGCTCTCCTGAATACCCGCCCCGGCCGGGGCCTGTGGTAGTATCCTGCACACCTGCACCCTGACAGGCAAGCGTGATGAAGCTGTTTTCCGCCCTTTCATACAGACTGTTGCCGGCCGCCGGCATGCTGGCCGCGACGGCCTGCTCGCAGGACAGCCCGATCGTGCTGGTGACCATTGCCGACGCCCGCACGGACAAGGCGCAGCTCATCGACACCGGCGCACCCGGTGACTCGGCGGGCGATATACTGGTGTTCGACCAGCCGCTGCTGGACGAGAGTTTCAGGAACATCGGCAATAACAGTGGCACCTGCATCCGCACGCGGCCCGGACACAGCTTCCAGTGCCAGTGGACCCTGACCCTGGCGGACGGCAGCATCCAGGTGGCCGGGCGAGAATTCGACCAGGGCACGTCCACCATCAGCATTATCGGCGGCACGGGCAGCTATGCCGGTATCAGTGGCGACATGGCGTCCGTCAACAACAACGATGGCACCTTCACGCAAACCTTGCGTTACCGGCTCAGGTAAAACCGTGAGTCACCCGGCCTGACATGGCAGACCCGCGAACGCCACAACGCTGGATCGCCCATATGGACCTGGACGCATTCTTTGCCAGTTGCGAGCAACTGGAACACCCGGAATACCAGGGGCGGCCGGTCGTTGTCGGCGCCCGGCCCGGCCATCGCGGCGTGGTGGCTGCCGCCTCGTACGAGGCGCGGTGTTTCGGGATCCACTCCGCCATGCCGATTTCCGAAGCGTACCGGCGTTGCCCGGATGCCGTGTACCTGCGCCCGGATATCGGCAAATACCGGCGGATTTCACGGCAGGTGTTCCAGACGCTGGAGGCGGTTACACCGACGCTGGAAGCCGCCTCGATCGACGAGGCGTACCTGGACGTAAGCGGGCTCGAAAAACTGCTGGGCACACCGGAAACCATCGGGCACGAAATCAAGCAGCGCATCCTGGCCGGGACGGGACTGACCGCCTCGGTGGGTATCGGTCCCAACCGGCTGATTGCCAAACTCGGTTCCGAACACAACAAGCCGGACGGACTGACAGTAATACGGCCGCACCAGGTGCTCGATTTCCTGGCCCCCATGCCGGTGGCCAACCTGCGCGGACTCGGGCGCCAGACACAGAAAATATTCGATCGCCTGCGGATAAGGACGGTTGCCCAACTGCGTGCCGTGCCACTGCAGCAGCTCGAAAAACACCTCGGTGAAAAAGCGGCCGCGAGTTTTCACCGCCAGGCGCTGGGCATCGCTTCCGACCGGGTCGACCCGGGGCGCGCCAGAAAGAGCATTTCGAAAGAAACAACCTTTGAAACCGACGTCCGCGATCACCACATACTTCACGCCACACTGCGCCGGCTGGCGGCCGATGTCGCGGCGACAGCACGCCGCGAAGCGCTGTCCGGTTCGGTCGTGACGCTGAAGGTGCGTTTTGCCGGCTTCGAGACACGCACACGGCAGCGCAAACGCACCACCCCCACCAATGACGAACGCGACATACTGGAAACAGCCTGGCAACTTTTTCTCGACGGGAAGTTCCCGGACAAACCCGTGCGACTCATTGGTGCAGGCATCAGCCACTGGCAGCAACAGGGAACGGGGCAGGCGGATCTCTTCGATCAACCCGCACAACGCGCAGACAAGCAGCGGGTGCTGCAAACGATTGACGCGGTGAGCGCGAAATTCGGTAAAGGCATGCTGCAGGTGGGGGCGCCCGGCAAACGCGACCCCTGACGGCAGGAAAATCCTTCCTGCAGGAGCGGGTGCCCGCTCCTACAGGGGCAACTCCACCGGCAGGTAGAAAAACACAAAACGGCCGTGTTCTATATCCACCTTCAGCGTCGCACCGTGGTGAATACCGTAATCCACGTAGCCGGGCACCGCACTGTCCTGGTGACACTCGCTGGCGTGCTGCGGCGACTCAAAATCCCTGTCCCGGTCATACCAGGACAACAGCATGAACTCGCCGAGCCGGCTTTCCGCCTCGGCGTCGGCGATCTGCATGGCTGCCCGGTAATCTGCCACCCCTTCATCCGGCTCGAGCTCGACAAGCGTCAGGTTCGCTGCTCCGGACCCGGGCGGGATTGCGCAGGCATTCCGGCTGTCCTGTTCGTTCATCGCAGTTAACTGCAACCCGGCCCGGTTCACATACCGGCGATTTCCGGAATATGCTGCATGGACTGCCGTATCGCCTCTTCGGGATAATCGAAGTCCTCCAGTTCGCCGCTGAAGTAGCGATCATAGGAGGCCATGTCGAAGTGACCGTGCCCGGAAAGGTTGAACAACAGGGCCTTGCTTTCCCCGCTTTCCTTGCAGCGCAGGGCCTCATCGATACAGGCGCGTATGGCGTGGTTGGATTCCGGCGCGGGGATAAGACCCTCGGCCCGGGCAAACATGACGCCGGCTTCAAAGGTCGCGACCTGCGGCACGGCAATCGCCTCGATCAGCCCTTCGTTATACAGCTGCGACACCAGCGCCGAATCACCGTGGTAACGCAGACCGCCGGCGTGAATCCCCGGCGGCATGAAATCGTGTCCCAGGGTGTACATCTTCATCAGTGGCGTAAGACCGATGGTATCGCCGAAGTCATAGGTATAGCGGCCCTTGGTCAGGGTCGGGCAGGAGGTCGGCTCCACCGCCACCAGCCGTACGTCCTTGCCGGCGGCCTTGTCGGCAAAGAACGGGAAGGCGATGCCGCCGAAATTGGACCCGCCACCGCAGGGTGCAAACACCATGTCAGGATATTCGCCGACAGACTCAAGCTGCTTCCTGGCTTCCTGGCCGATAATGGTCTGGTGCAACAACACGTGGTTCAGCACCGAGCCCAGCGAGTAATTGGTGTCCTCGCGGGAAGCCGCCTCCTCCACCGCCTCGGAGATGGCGATACCCAGGGAACCGGGAGAATCCGGGTCGGCGGCAAGGATTTTACGCCCTGATTCAGTCCGGTCCGACGGACTGGCCAGCACCTCGGCGCTCCAGGTCTGCATCATGGAGCGGCGAAAGGGCTTCTGCTCGTAACTGACCCTGACCATGTAGACACGCACATCGATGCCGAACATCTGGCCGGCCAGCGCCAGTGAAGAACCCCACTGCCCGGCGCCGGTTTCGGTACTCAGGCGCTTGATGCCGGCCTGCCGGTTGTACCAGGCCTGGGCAACGGCGGTATTGGGTTTGTGTGAACCGGCCGGACTCACGCCTTCGTTCTTGTAATAGATTCTGGCCGGGGTGCCGAGCATCTGCTCCAGGCGGCGGGCGCGAAACAGTGGACTCGGACGCCACTGCCGGTAGATCTCGCGCACCGGTTCGGGGATATCGATCCAGCGCTCGGCCGAGACTTCCTGCTCGATCAGCGCCATGGGGAAAATGGCGGCCAGCGCCTCGGGGCCTATGGGCTTGCCGTCCGGCCCCAGCGGCGGCGCAGGCGGGTTAGGCATATCCGCCACCACGTTGTACCACTGTTTGGGAATATCGTTTTCGTCAAGCAGGATCTTGACCTGAGACATGGCATCCTCCGTTTGTTTATTGATTTGTCATTTATTACCGTGCATCGGTTATATCAACCAGTGTTTCGCGCTCGCCGGCCTCAACAACGATAATCTCTCTAAAGTAGATATTCTATCTTATTGATATTATATATTTTTACAAGGATAAAAATACAGTGCGTCAGCCCCTGTGGCGGGTACATAGAACACCCTCGGCAATATGATATATTATTGATAGTTTACGGCAGTACCAACAAAATAATGCGCAAAGGTGTGAATATGCACTACACAAAAGAACAAATGGCCGAACTCGATATATTGATTCACTTCAGCCTCGACACCGCCAACCGGGGAATCAAGGTTCACTCCACCGCAGACGCAGATATGATCAGCGCGGTACAACGCCTGTTCGACAAGGGCCTGGTCACACAGAAAGACGGCGGCTACCTGACGGACCTGGGCAGAAGGGCCGCCGAGCATGCCCAGGCGCTTATTTTGATATTGAGCCCACATCAACATAGCATTGCCAGCTGATCTTAAGGTACAATAGCGGTTCAACTTCCGGTGCACTTCGGTCTGCACCTGTTTTCACCGCGGTAATCCTTCCCGATTCACCTCGAAAAACACCCAAAGTTTCCGCCTGGACCGTCCCGAGCCTTGTGTATCGGGCAGGCCGATCCTGGAGAACATCGTAGTATGTCATTTGAATCTCTCGGCCTCAGGGCCGAACTACTCCGTGCTGTATCCGAAAAAGGTTACAGCGCCCCTACCCCGATACAGAAACAGGCCATCCCGCTTATCCTGGATGGCCGCGACATCATGGGTGGCGCACAAACCGGAACCGGCAAAACCGCCGGCTTCACGCTGCCGTTATTGCAACGGCTCATGGCGTCCGACAAACCGGCCAGGGGCCGGCGCCCGATCCGCGCCCTGGTGCTTACCCCGACCCGTGAACTGGCCGCCCAGGTAAGTGAAAGCGTGGAGACCTATGGTCGGCACCTGCCGCTGAAATCCACCGTGGTTTTTGGCGGTGTCAGCATCAATCCGCAAAAGCAGAAGCTCATTCGCGGCGTAGACATCCTGGTTGCGACCCCGGGCCGCTTGCTGGACCACGTCGGTCAGCGCTCGGTCGATCTTTCCCGGGTGGACATCCTGGTGCTCGACGAAGCGGACCGCATGCTCGACATGGGCTTTATCCACGATATCCGCAAGGTGCTGGCGCTGTTGCCCGAACAGAAACAGACACTGCTGTTCTCGGCCACCTTCTCGAAAGAGATCAAACAACTGGCCGACAGGCTGCTGAACGCGCCGACCCTGATCGAAGTGGCGCGGCGCAACACGGCGGCGGAAAGCGTCACCCAGGTGGTGCACCCGGTGGACAAGGGACGCAAACGTGAACTGCTTTCCTACCTGATCGGCGCCAACGACTGGCGCCAGGTACTGGTATTCACCCGCACCAAGCACGGCGCCAACCGGCTCGCCAAACAGCTGAACAGTGACGGTATTGTCGCTTCCGCAATTCACGGCAACAAGAGCCAGGGCGCACGCACCCGGGCGCTGGCCGATTTCAAGTCCGGCGACGTCCGGGTGCTGGTGGCGACGGATATTGCCGCGCGCGGCCTGGACATCGACCAGCTGCCGCACGTGGTGAACTTTGAATTGCCCAACGTGGCGGAAGACTACGTGCACCGTATCGGCCGTACCGGTCGCGCCGGCAACGAGGGTGAAGCCATGTCACTGGTGTGCGTGGATGAACTCAGGTTGCTCAGGGATATCGAGCGGCTCATCAAACGCGATATCAGCAAGGAAGTGATCGACGGTTTCAGGCCCGACCCTTCCATCAGGCCGGAACCCATCAACAACGGGCGTGGCCGGCAGCAGAAGACCACGGGCAAGGCGGCTGGCAACAGGCCGGCCTCATCCCGCAACGGCCAACGCCCGTCCGGCAACCGACGCCCGGGTAACCAGGGTCGTCCGGGTAACCGTGCGCGCCGCAGCGCATAGGACCATACCGGGGAAGGTCTTCCGTCATACCGGCGCATGCCGGTATGACGAATTAATCAACTTCATATATTCGGGACAAGACAGTGCTGACAACCGCAAACATCACCATGCAGTTTGGTGCCAAACCCCTTTTTGAAAACGTCTCCGTGAAGTTCGGTGACGGTAACCGCTATGGCCTGATCGGGGCCAATGGCTGCGGCAAATCCACTTTCATGAAAATCCTGGGAGAGGATCTCGAACCCTCCGCCGGCAACGTATCGAAAGACCCGCACGAACGTATCGGCAAACTGAAACAGGACCAGTTCGCCTACGAAGAGTACAGCGTGATCGATACCGTGGTGATGGGACACGAGGAACTGTGGACCATCAAGTCCGAGCGCGACGCCATCTACAGCAACCCGGAAATGACCGAGGCCGACGGCATCCGGGCTGCCGAACTGGAAGCCGAATTTGCCGAGATGGACGGTTATACCGCTGAAGCGCGGGCCGGCGAGCTGTTACTGGGCGTGGGCATCCCCATCGAGCAACACACAGGCCCCATGAGCGCAGTCGCCCCCGGCTGGAAACTGCGCGTACTGCTGGCGCAGGTGCTGTTCTCCGAGCCGGACATCATGCTGCTCGACGAACCCACCAACAACCTCGACATCAATGCCATCCGCTGGCTGGAAGGCGTGCTGAACGAACGCAACTGCACCATGATCATCATTTCCCATGATCGTCATTTCCTCAACAGCGTCTGTACCCACATGGCCGACCTGGACTACGGGGAAATCCGTATGTACCCCGGGTCCTATGACGAATACATGGTCGCGGCAACGCAGGCCAAGGAACGCCTGCTGGCCAACAATGCCCGCAAGAAGGCACAGGTTGCGGAACTCAAGGCCTTCGTCAGCCGTTTTTCCGCCAACGCATCAAAATCCAGACAGGCTACTTCCCGCGCCCGGCAGATCGACAAGATCAAGCTGGAAGAGGTAAAACCGTCCAGCCGCCAGAACCCCTACATTCGTTTCGAACAGGATAAAAAGCTGCATCGCCTGGCACTCGAACTGGAAGGCCTGGCCAGGCATTTTGACGAGACCCTGTTTTCCGACCTCAGCCTCACGGTGGAAGTGGGTGAACGTATCGCGATTATCGGCCCCAACGGCATCGGCAAATCGACCCTGCTGAGATGCCTGGCCGGGGACCTGAAACCATCGGCCGGCAACGTGAAATGGTCCGAGAATTCCGCCATCGGTTACTACGCACAGGATCACGCCGCCGAGTTTGAAGGCGAGGCATCCCTGATCGACTGGATGAACCAGTGGGGCAAGGCAAACGATGACGAACAGGTGATCCGCGGTACGCTGGGGCGCCTGCTGTTTTCCCAGGACGAGATCAACAAGTCCGTCAACGTGATCTCCGGTGGCGAACAGGGCCGCATGCTGTTCGGCAAACTGATGCTGCAACGCCCCAATATCCTGGTCATGGACGAACCCACCAACCACCTGGACATGGAATCCATTGAGTCGCTGAACCTGGCCCTGGAGAATTACCCCGGCACCCTGATTTTCGTCAGCCACGACCGCGAGTTCGTCTCCTCCCTGGCGACGCGCATCATCGAGATGACACCCACCGGCATCATCGACTTCCGTGGCAGCTACGAAGAATACCTGCGTAGCCAGGACACCCGGCCGCGCAAGATCACAGCCTGACGGCCGGGCGTTGATTCGCAGGTGAAATCCAGTCCCGCGATGGTGGCAACATATCGCGAAGGCTTCTGATTACGAACCCGGACCGTTGTCCCCGAAACGGCCGACCGCACAACTGACAAAGGATTTGGCCTTTGCCTTTGCCGACGCGATGCCGCTGGTGCTGCCGGATTCCGGGTAACCCAGTGTTGCAAGCAACGCGCTGACGCTGCTGCGCGCAGAATCATCGCCATCCACCCGGACAACGCCCTGTTCGACATTTACATCAACCGCATCAACGCCCTCCAGCTCGCCAAGACGTTTCACAATGGTGCCCGCGCAGCCACCGCACTTGATGTTGTCGACCTCGAATTCATAGGACATATTGATTTACCCGGTTTGAGACGTGAATATCGGGTGACGATTATAGGCGATTGGACCCGGTTTCCAAACCGTAACCCGGACCGGGGCATCGAACGCCTGCGCATGAATCTCGCGTCAGGGCTACTATCCGCCCTGGATGCCGGCCCTTGCCTGCATGAGGAAGGTGAAATAACAAACCAGCATGAAGATCGTCATCGCACCCAACGCACTGAAGGGCAGCCTGTCCGCCCGCGAGGCCGCAGACGCGCTGGCAGCGGGAGTCCGCGAGGCACTGCCTGAGGCCGAACGCCTGCCGCTGCCCGTTGCAGATGGGGGCGATGGTCTGCTCCAGGTACTGGGCGATGCGCTACAGGCCATGCCGATGTCGCTACCGGTCAGCGGCCCGGCGGGACAACCGGTCGATGCCGGCTGGCTCTATAACCGGGCAAGCCACACGGCCGTCATCGAACTGGCCACCGCGGCCGGACTGGCATTGCCTGGCCCGGCCGGACCGGCGCCGATGACAGCGAACACATTTGGCGTGGGACAACTTGTCCTCGCCGCCCTTGATGCCGGGGCGCAGCGGATCCTGCTCGGTATCGGTGGCAGCGCCAGCACCGACGGCGGCATGGGCATGGCGCAGGCGCTGGGGGTGGTATTCCGCGATGCGCATGGCAAGCCGCTCGAAGCGGGTGGCAAACACCTGATCGAGATTGCAGCCATCGATACCGGCGCTCTTGACGCGCGGCTTGGCGCCGTGCAGGTCCAGGTTATCTGTGACGTGGACAACCCCCTGCTCGGCAAGCACGGTGCGGCAGCCGTGTTTGCTCCCCAGAAAGGCGCCAGTGCCACGCAGGTCGCACAACTGGAAACGGGGCTGGGCCATTTTGCCGACCTGCTCGACAGCAGTCTCGGCAAAGACGTGCGTGACAAGCCCGGCGCGGGCGCGGCCGGCGGCCTGGGTGCCGGGGCCATGGCCTTCCTCGATGCAGAGTTACAGGCGGGCGCGGAGCTGGTACTGGATATCCTGAACTTCGATGACGCACTCAGCAATGCGGACCTGGTGATTACCGCCGAAGGTCAACTCGATGAACAGACCGCTTTCGGCAAGGCCCCGGCAGCTGTTGCCCGACGCGCGAGGGCGGCGGGCGTTCCCTGCATCGCCATCGCCGGCTGTCTTGGCGACGGCGTGGACACCCTTGCCGACATCGGCATCACGGCTGTTTACGCACTGTGCGAAGGGCCGGTATCACAGCAGGACGCTATGCGGAATGCCGCCGGATATCTTCAGACGACAGCCACGCGGGCCGTTAAAACCTTCTGTGCCGGACGGGAGGCTGACATCCAGGGAGACTCTGATTGATTTCCCGGACTGCAATTTCCCGTCCGCCGATGAAGATCAGGACTTGCGCTTCTTGTCCTTCAGCCGTTTCTCGATCTGCTCGCAGATCGTCCTGAGCACTTTTACGCGGGCATAATACTTGTCGTTGGCCTCGACCAGCGTCCATGGCGCATCGCCGGTGCCGGTGTTATCGACCATAGCGCAAACGGCTTGCGCGTAGTCATCCCACTTTTCGCGATTGCGCCAGTCTTCGTCGGTGATCTTGTAGCATTTGTAACCGGTTTCCTCGCGCGCCCTGAAGCGTTTCATCTGTTCATCCCGGTCGATGGACAACCAGAACTTGATGACGATGACACCCGCGTCGATCATTTCCTTTTCGAACTCGTTGATCTCGCCGTATGCCCGGCGCCAGTCCGCCTCGGAGCAGAACCCCTCGACCCGCTCGACCAGCACCCGCCCGTACCAGGAGCGATCAAAGATGCCGATGTGATTGTGCCGGGGAAGGCGGCGCCAGAAACGCCACAGGTAGGGCTGCGCCTTTTCCTCGTCGGTCGGCGCGGCAAACTGGTTTACCCGGTAACGGCGCGGGTCCAGGAAACGGGTCACGCGGCGGATTGCCCCGCCCTTGCCGGCGGCATCGTTGCCTTCGAATACGAGCACCAGCGAGTGGTTGCCGAACTTTTTTTTCCAGACCAGCTCGTTCAGGCGATCCTGGTACTTTGCCAGTTGCTTTTTGTAATCGGGCTTGTCCAGCTGCAACGACAGGTCCAGGTCTGTCAGTACCGTGCGCCCGTCGATGACCGGGACCTTTACCGGTGCACTGACGGGTTCATCTTCATCCGGCCTGGACAAACGGGCATTGATGGCATCGAGTATAGTCAGGCCCACCGTCAGGCCACGGTAATACGGGTTCCCTGCATTCACGGAAATCCAGGGCGCGCGCTCGGTATGGGTAATCGTCATCATCTGCTCTGCAGCACGCTCGACCTGCCGGTAGCGTTTCGCGCCACCCCAGGGCGACTCCTCGACACGCCAGCGGGTACGCGCATCGCCCTGCATTTTTTTCAGACGTTTCTCCTGCTCTTTTTTGCCGATCGTCAGCCAGAACTTGAGTATCAGCGCACCCTCCGCCGCCAGCATGGCCTCGAAGCGGTTAATCGCCTGCAACTCCTGTTCGAAGCGGGCCTCACCGGATTTATCCAGGACCCGGTCCGTCAGCGGGGTCGTGTACCAGGAACCGGCGTAGACACCGATATCACCTTTGGGCGGCAACACCCGCCAGTAGCGCCACATGCGCGGCCGCTCGGATTCTTCCTCAGTGGGCCGGGCGAGCGCAAAGGTCGTGGCATGGCGGGTATCGAGTACTGCGCT
>JBHHXO010000008.1:0-27683 GCA_046757125.1 Thiogranum sp. | reverse complement strand
ACCTTGACCTTGATGGTGTCACCTTCGGACAGCTTGTCGCTGACCTTCTCCACACGCTCTTCGCTGATTTGCGAGATGTGCACCAGACCGTCCTTGCCGGGCAGAATGGTCACGAAGGCACCAAAGTCCATCAGCTTGGCAACCTTGCCTTCGTAGACACTTCCAACCTCGACGTCGGCGGTCAGCTGCTCGACACGACGACGGCACTCTTCACCGGCCGCCTGGTCGACAGAGGCAATCTTCACCATGCCACTGTCATCGATATCGATGCTGGCGCCGGTCTCTTCCGTCAGTGTACGGATGGTTGCACCACCCTTGCCGATGACGTCGCGGATACGATCCGGGTTGATCTTCATGGTGATGTAACGCGGTGCGTATTCGGACATTTCCTCACGCGGTGCACTGATCGCCTTGTTCATTTCCCCGAGGATATGAATGCGCGCATCGTGTGCCTGCGCCAGCGCGGTTTCCATGATTTCACTGGTAATGCCGTCGATCTTGATGTCCATCTGCAGGGCGTTGACGCCTTTCTCGGTACCCGCCACCTTGAAGTCCATATCGCCGAGGTGATCTTCATCACCCATGATATCGGTCAGCACCGCGTACTTGTCACCCTCCTTGATCAGCCCCATAGCGACACCGGCTACCGGTGCGCTCAGCGGCACACCCGCGTCCATCATCGACAGGCTGCTGCCGCAGACACTGGCCATCGAACTGGAACCGTTGGATTCGGTAATCTCGGAAACCACGCGAATGGTGTAGGGATATTCTTCCGGATCCGGCATAACCGCCAGCACACCGCGCTTGGCCAGGCGCCCGTGGCCGATTTCGCGACGCTTGGGGCTGCCCACGCGGCCGGTCTCGCCCACGCAGTAGGGAGGAAAGTTGTAGTGCAGCATGAACTTCTCGCGGTACGAGCCCTGCAGGGCATCGATAATCTGTGCGTCGCGTTCGGTGCCCAGCGTGGTAACCACCAACGCCTGGGTTTCGCCGCGTGTAAACAGCGCGGAACCGTGGGTGCGCGGCAGCACGCCGGTACGCACGGTAATCGGACGCACCGTTTTCGTGTCACGGCCGTCGATACGGGGGTTACCCTCGATAATACGGCTGCGCACAATGTTCTTTTCCAGCTTCTCCATGGCACCGCGCACATCTTCCTCGCTGAAGCCACCTTCCGCGTCATTCGCCAGTTTCTCGATGAGCGCGGAACGGATGGTGCTCAGGCGGTCGTAACGATCCTGCTTGTCCGCTATCTGGTAGGCGTCGCCGAAGTCTCCCGCACCGGCATCGGCCACGGCTTTTTCCAGCGCCTCGTTGGCCGGGGCTGCTTCCCATTCCCAGACCGGCGTATTGACTTCCGCCGCCAGTTCGCTGATGGCCTCGATGGCCACCTGCATCTGTTCGTGGCCATAGACCACGGAACCCAGCATCACGTCTTCCGGCAGCTCCTTCGCCTCTGACTCGACCATCAGTACAGCCTTCGAGGTGCCGGCGACCACCAGGTCCAGGCCGGACTCTTTCAACTGGCTGCGGTCCGGGTTCAATACATATTCACCGTTGATATAACCGACTCGTGCGGCACCGACCGGGCCGCTGAACGGCAAACCGGAGATGGAACAGGCCGCCGACGCACCCAGCAGCGCCGGGATGTCCGGATCGATTTCCGCATCCAGCGACATCACCGTGGCAATGATCTGCACTTCGTTGGTGAAACCTTTCGGAAACAGAGGACGAATGGGGCGGTCGATCAGGCGGCACAACAGGGTTTCATTTTCACTCGGCCGGCCTTCGCGCCGAAAAAAACCGCCGGGTATGGTACCGGCGGCATAGGTGCGTTCCTGGTAATCGACGGTGAGCGGGAAGAAGTCCCGGTCCGATCCGCGTTTCAGACCGACCACGGTGACGAACACCTGTGTATCACCCATGCTGACCATCACGGCACCTGAGGCCTGGCGGGCAATTTCACCGGTTTCAAACGTTACTGTATGACTACCGTACTGGAACGATTTCTTAATGGGGTTCACTGGTTAATCCTTACCGCTGGCTACAGGCGCGGTTAATATTGATAAATGAATCGTGCTCGAATTCAGCGACGCAGGCCGAGGCGGCTGATCAACTCCTGGTAACGGCCGATGTCCTTGCTCTTGAGATAATCAAGCAGCTTGCGGCGCGAACTGACCATGCGCAACAGACCCTGCCGGGAGTGGTGATCGTGTTTGTGTTCTTGGAAGTGCGGCGTGAGCTCCTGGATGTTTGCAGAGAGTAACGCGACCTGTACTTCGGGTGAGCCGGTATCGCCGGCGGAGCGCTGATATTCGCTCACAATTTTTTGCTTCTGTTCGGTTGATAAAGCCATACTGATAACTCCGGAAATCGTTCCAAAAAATGATTCATCCAGCGAACAGGCCAGACGAAAGCGGGGTATTTTAACCGCGCAACCCCTTAGTCTCAATAGCTTAGCGAATGAAAGTTTCGAAAACCCGAAACTGCCCCGGCAGCGGCTCAGGCGCTTTTCATCAGGCGCCGCGGCGCCACCCTGCCGTCGTCGAGTATTTCCCCCATGCCCAGAAAACTGCGATTCCCTTCATACAGGCGCACCCAGCCGCTGGTGGGCGCATGGGGCACCAGAACCGGCTGGCCCTGTTGCAGGTAGAAAGCCGCGTCGCTGGACAAATCCACGTCCGGCCATTGACTTAGCGCTGATTCGATTGGCAGCAGCAGCGCATCCATGGCGGGCATATCGTTTTCCTTCAGGTCCTGCAGCTGCTCCAGGCTTACCAGCTGATCGTCGCCATAGGGACCGACCATGCTGCGCCTGAGGGCGGACACGTGGGCACCACAACCCAGCTTTTCGCCAATATCCTCGGCCAGGGTGCGAACATAGGTGCCTTTCGAGCAATGCACGTCAATGTCGATCCAGTCATCGCCCTGCCCGGTCAGCGTCAATTCATGGATATCCACCGGTCGCGGCTCGCGCTCAACCTCGACACCCTGGCGAGCCAGCTTGTAGAGCCGCTGCCCCTGGTGTTTGAGCGCCGAATACATGGGCGGAATCTGTTCAATGTGACCGCGGAACCCGTCCAGGACCGCTTCAAGCTGTTCCGCACTCCAGGGTACGACGGGGCGTGTTTCCGCCACTTCGCCCTCGGCATCGCCGGTCGTGGTGCGCACACCCAGCTGGCAACGCACCTGGTAGCGCTTGTCTGCATCGAGCAGAAAGGCAGACACCTTGGTCGCCTCCCCCATGCAGATGGGCAACACCCCGGACGCCAGCGGATCCAGGCTGCCGGTGTGGCCGGCCTTCTTTGCATAGTAGAGACGCTTGACCTGCTGCAGCGCGTCATTGGACGTAATGCCCGACGGTTTGTCCAGCAACAGTATCCCGTTGACGTCTCTACCTCTAACCCGGCGTCGTCCCATAAAGCGTGTCTACCTCAATTATCCGAATCGGAATCATCGTCGGCGTGCCTGTCGGCGCGCACGGCGGAATCTATCAGGGCGCTCAGGCGAGCACCTTCCTGCAAGGAATGATCCTGTTTGAAATGCAGTTGCGGAACGTGCCGCATGGCCAGCTGCCGGCCCAGCAAACGGCGCAGGAAGCCGGCGGCGCCCTGCAACACCTGCCGGGATACTTCGGGATCCTGTTCTTCACCCGCGCTCGCCATGGTGGAAAAAAACACCCTGGCATGCGACAGGTCACGGGAAACCTCGACACCCGAAATACTCACCATACCGATGCGCGGGTCGTCGATTTCATCGCGGATAAGCGCCGCCAGCTCACGCTGAAGCTGCTCGCCGACGCGGCGCGTTCTGGGAAAGTCTTTAGGCATAACAGGTCAACCGGTTGCGTTACTCGGGCGGCACGGAGCGGGCCTGACGGATCACTCCACCGTGCGTGCTGTTTCCACCCGTTCAAAGACTTCGATCTGGTCGCCGGGCTTGACGTCGTTGTAGTTCTTCACCCCGATGCCACACTCGGTACCGGCCTTGACCTCGTTGACGTCGTCCTTGAAGCGGCGCAGGGATTCCAGCTCGCCTTCGTAGATGACCACGTTGTCGCGCAACACACGAATCGGGGCACTGCGGCGCACCACGCCGTCGACCACCATACAACCGGCAATGGCGCCGATTTTCGGCGCCCGGAATACATCACGGACTTCGGCGATGCCGATAATTTCCTCGCTGACGTGCGGCGACAACATGCCGGATACCGCGGCTTTCACCTGGTCGATCGCTTCGTAGATCACGCTGAAGTAATGCAGGTCGACATCGTGCTCCTCGATAACGCTGCGCGCAGTTGCATCGGCACGCACGTTGAAACCGATCAGGATGGCATTGGATGCCACCGCGAGGTTGGCATCCGTTTCATTGATACCGCCCACGCCCGATGAAACGATCTTGACAGTCACTTCGTCGGTGACAATGTTGGTCAGGGCTTCGCGCAGCGCCTCTACGCTGCCCTGCACATCGGCTTTCAGCACGATATTCAGGCTGGTCTGCTCGCCCTTGCCCAGGTTGGCAAACATATCCTCGAGCTTGGATTGCTGCTGTTTGGCGAGCTTGACCTCGCGCTGCTTCTGGTGGCGGAACTCGGCCAGTTCACGTGCGCGGCGCTCGTCATTGATAACCAGCGCATCTTCACCCGCGCCCGGCGTACCGGACAGCCCCAGCACCACGGCCGGCATGGACGGGCCGGCTGTTTCGATCGCTTTGCCCGATTCGTCGAACATGGCGCGCACACGCCCCATCTCCTGGCCGGCTATCAGGGTATCACCCTTGCGCAATATACCGTTCTGCACCAGCACGGTAGCGACCGGGCCGCGCCCCTTGTCGAGGGTCGATTCGATCACGATACCCCGGGCCGGACATTCCTCGACCGCGGTCAGTTCGAGCAGCTCCGCCTGCAGTATGATGGCATCCAGCAGCGCATCGATACCCTGGCCGGTTTTTGCCGAAACCTCGACAAACTGGACGTCGCCGCCCCAGTCTTCCGGGATAATCTCGTGCTGCGAAAGCTCGGTCCTGACGCGTTCGGGATCCGCTTCCGGCTTGTCGATCTTGTTGACCGCGACCACGATGGGCACACCGGCGGCCTTGCTGTGCTGTACCGCCTCGATGGTCTGTGGTTTGACGCCGTCATCGGCAGCCACGACCAGGATAACGATATCCGTTACTTTGGCACCGCGGGCGCGCATGGCGGTAAACGCGGCGTGACCCGGCGTATCCAGGAAACTGACCGTACCCTTGGGCGTTTCCACGTGATAGGCGCCGATATGCTGGGTAATGCCACCGGCCTCGCCTGCCGCAACCCGCGTGCTGCGGATATGGTCGAGCAATGAAGTCTTGCCGTGATCGACGTGTCCCATGATGGTGACAACGGGCGGACGCGGTACTTTCTCGCCGGTGATTTCCTGCTCGGCAAGCTTTTCGATCTCTTCTTCCAGATCATTGTCCGACACGGCCTTGGCTATATGCCCGAGCTCTTCGACCAGCAGGGTGGCCGTATCCCGGTCCAGGCTCTGGTTGATGGTCGCCATAACACCCATCTTCATCAGCGACTTGACCAGTTCGACGCCCTTGATGGATATCTTCTGCGCCAGTTCGGAAACCGTTATGGCCTCCGGTATCTCGACTTCGTGGACAACCGGCTCGGTCGGCATCTCGAAACCGTGCTCACCCGACGGCGTGATGGAAACCCCGCCCCGCTGCGCACGTTTCTTCTTGCGGCGACCGCCCTTGCCCTTGGCGACGTGCAGTTCCTTGCGACCGTAACGGGTCTGGCTGTCGCCACCGCCTTCATGCCGTTTGCCCCTGCCACGCTCCTGTTCGGATTTCTGTTGCTGGGCTTCCTGCGCCGCGCGTGCCTGGGCCAGCGCATCCTTGTCGGTCTTTTTGCGGTCTTCCTCGGCCTGGCGGCTGGCTTCCTCTTCCTTGCGGGCCTTGAGCGCCTCGACGCGTCTGGTCTCTTCTTCCGCCTTGCGCGCCGCCTCTGCCTCGGCGCGTTTCAGGGCATCCTTTTCCGCCTGCAGCCTGGCCTCGCGCTCGGCAAGCAGCCGGGCCTTTTCGTCGGCCTCCTGCGTCAGCCGGTCCTGTTCTTCCGCGACCAGGTCGGCGCGCTTGACGTAGGTGCGTTTCTTGCGCACTTCCACGCTGACGGTCTTGGCGCTGCCGCCACGTGCCGCCTTGGTACGCAGTTCGCTGTGCGACCTGCGCTTCAGTGTCACTTTCTTCGGCTGCGCGATGCCCGCGCCCTCCGCCGCCACGTCCGGCTTGCCGTGGCTTTTACGCAGGTAGCTCAGCAGCTGCATTTTTTCCCGGTCCGATATCGTATCGTCCGCACCGGCTATCGACAGGCCGGCCTCACCCAGTTGCGCCAGCAGGCGATCAACCGGCAAACCCACCACGTCTGCGAACTGTCGTATGGTTACATCAGTCATCTAGCGTGTCTCCTCGACGTTCAGCCGTGTTCCTCGTCGGCAAACCAGGGCGCGCGCGCCGTCATAATCAGCTTGCCTGCGCGCTCTTCGTCCATACCATCGATATCCATCAAATCGTCAACAGCCTGTTCGGCAAGGTCTTCCATGGTAACGATCTCCTTGCCTGCCAGGGTAAAGGCAAGGTCTTCATCCATGCCATCCATTTCCAGGAGGTCCTGCGAGGGCTGTCCGCGGCCTTCTTCGTTGGCGATGGCGCGCGTCAGTAACACATCGCGTGCGCGGCCGCGCAGCTCCTCGACGATATCTTCCTCGAATTCCTCGATCTGCAGCAACTCGCTGGTCGGCACGTAGGCGATTTCCTCCACCGTCGAGAATCCTTCCTGCGCGAGGATGACCGCGACTTCCTCGTCGACGTCCAGGTCCTCCATGAACAGCTTCTGCAACTTCTGCATTTCCTCTTCGGATTTCTCGGCAGCCTGCGTTTCATCCATCACGTTCAGCTCCCAGCCGGTCAGCTGGCTGGCAAGGCGCACGTTCTGGCCGCCCCGGCCGATGGCCTGCGACAACTGTTCCGTCGTGACGGCCACATCCATGCTGTTGCGCTCCTCATCGACCACGATGGAAACCACCTCGGCGGGTGACATGGCGTTGATCACGAACTGGGCCGGATTCTCGTCCCACAGGATAATATCGACGCGCTCACCCGCCAGCTCGGTAGATACTGTCTGTACGCGCGAACCGCGCATACCGACGCAGGCGCCGACCGGGTCGATACGCGGATCGTTGGAACTCACCGCGATCTTGGCACGCAGGCCCGGGTCACGCGCGGCACCCAGTATCTCGATCAGGTCCTGACCGACTTCGGGCACCTCCAGCTTGAACAGTTCCACCAGGAACTCGGGGGCAACGCGGCTGACAAACAGCTGCGGCCCGCGCGGTTCACTGCGCACATCGTGCAGGTAGCCGCGCAGACGATCACCGGGGCGTACCGCCTCGCGCGGGATCATCTCTTCACGGTATATAATAGCTTCGGCGTTGCCACCCAGGTCGAGGTAGACATTGCCGCGCTCCACGCGCTTGACGATGCCGGTAACCAGCTCGCCGATACGGCCCTGGTAGGCATCCACCACCTGGGCACGTTCCGCTTCGCGTACTTTCTGTACAATGACCTGCTTGGCGGTCTGTGCGCCGATGCGGCCGAATTCAACCGAATCCATAGGCTCCTCGATAAACTCACCGAGCTGGATATCCGGGTTGATCCTGCGTGCTTCCTCCAGCAGGATCTGCCGCGACGGGAAATTGTACCCGGCCTCCTCGTCCTCTTCTTCGCCATCCGTTTCCGGATTTTCCTCGACCACTTTCCAGCGCCGGAAGGTATCGTATTCACCGGTCTCGCGGTCGATCGCTACCCGGACCTCGATATCCTCTTCATGACGTTTCTTGGTGGCAGACGCGAGCGCCGCTTCAATCGCGCCGAATATCACGTCCTTGCCGACACCTTTTTCATTGGCTACGGCGTCTACGACCAAAAGAATCTCTTTACTCATCACGCACCCTCCGTACGATGCGAACTGTAATCCGGCACCAGCCGTGCCTGGTCAATTTCATCCAGGTCCACAAGCAGTTCACCGGCATCCGTTTTCACTACGACCCGGCCATCCCTCAACCCGGCCAATATACCCTTGAACCTGCGCTGTCCGTCTACCGGCAGCGACAGGCGCAGACTGATCTCATGCCCCGCAAAGCGCTCGAAATCGCGCGCCCGAAACAGCGGCCGATCCAGCCCCGGGGAAGACACTTCCAGTGCATATTCACCGCGGATGGGGTCTTCAACATCCAGCAACCCGCTTACCTGGTGACTCACCGCTGTGCAATCATCGACACCGATCCCGTTCGCGTGATCGATATAGACCCGCAGCACCCCGCGTTTGGCGCGGACAAATTCCACACCAACCAGTTCGAAGCCCAGTGCTGTCACCGCAGGCTCGATGAGCTTGCGCAGTTCGACCGATTCGCGTGGCATTCGCTTGCACCAAAAACAAAAAATGGGCCGTAGGCCCACTTCAAAACGCGGCATCCGTCAAAAAACCATCGGTGCCGCCTGAAATATCCGGTTATTGTAGCAGATCAATCCGGCTAAAAGTAGCCTCCCGTAAGCCCGCCTGTTTCGGCTTCACCCAGCCGATCACTTAACGCGTCCAGAGCCGGACCGATATCATCGCTGCTCAGGCTGACCGCGGCCGGGATTTCGTCAGCGGCCAGTGCCTGCCCGGCGCGGCGTTGCGCCTGCAACACTTCCAGGGTAGCTTCCGACGGGTCATCGCCCTGTTGCGCCCGGAACCTGACACGCCGCTCGATTTCGGTGTCGGCCGCGCGGCACTCCAGAATGATGAAGGGTACCCGCTGCTGCCCGGCCAGCGCCCTGAACCGGTCGCGTTGCTCCCGCTGCAGGAAGGTCGCGTCGACAACGACCGCGTAGCCCGCCTGTAAAACAGTCGTCGCCAGCTCTGCCAGGCGCTGGTAGGTCCTGTCGGTGTGGTCCGCCGTGTACAGCCCCTGACCGGGAGCCGACGCACTGTGCGCCGTCGCTTCCAGCCCGGCCATGCGCTTGCGCTCGATATCGGAACGCAACTGCAGCATACCGGCGGCCTCGCACAGTTGTCCGGCGATAGTGGATTTCCCGGTACCGGACACACCATACGTTATCAGCAGCGCAGGCCGGCCACGCCGGGTACTGCGCTGCGCGAGTTGCATATACTGCAGGTACTCGGCGTTTGCCGCCTGCGCAGCCGGCTGGTCTGCGGCTGTTTGCTGCCGACGCAGCATGGCGACCTTGGCACGCACCAGCGCCCTGTAGACCAGGTAATAACGCAGCATACCCAGGCCCTCGTAATCACCGCTGTGCTGCAGGTAGCCGTTAAGGAAGCGGGCGGCGTAGTGCGGGTAACCCCGGTCGGCAAGGTCCATCACCAGGAACGCCGTTTCGCTGATCACGTCGATCCAGCGCAACTCCGGGTTGAACTCGATACAGTCGAACAGCGTTACCCTGTTGTCGATCAGGGTGATGTTGCCAAGATGGAGATCCCCGTGACACTCGCGTACAGCCCCCTGCCGCTTCCTGTGCAGCATCAGGGGTTCGAGCCGCTGCTGTTCGCTTTCCGTCCATTGCTGTATCGCTTCCAGCTGCCCGGTTTCGCCGGGCCCGGTCAGCAACGGGCGTATCTGGCGGAAATTCTCACTCACCCAGCGTTTGATCTGTGCCGCCTCACCGTATGGCGCCTCTTGCGACGCAACATCCGTGTCACGGTGAAAACCGGCTACGCGCTCCACCAGCTGGTCGATGTGTCCGGCTTCAAGCCGTCCCCGTTGCGCCAGCTGGCTCAATAAACCACCCGCCGCAAAGCGATGCATGCGCACGGCGTATTCCAGCACCGGCCCCTCACCGCCTACCCGCGGGGATTCCGCTGACCCGGTAATGGCGACGACGTCCAGGTAGATCTGCGGCGCGAAGCGGCGATTGAGACGCAACTCTTCCGCGCAGTAATAACGCCGCTTCTCCAGGGTTGAGTAATCGAGGAAACCGAAGTTGACCGGCTTTTTGATCTTCCAGGCAAATTCGCCCGCCAGGATAACCCAGGCAGTGTGGGTTTCTATCAGACGGGTGCCGGCGGCGTCGTGCCCGAGAACATCCTGCCCGATCAGTGTGTCGATGAGCTGACGGGCAGTGTCCATGGGCGCGCTTCAGTCCAGGCCAAGCACGTCCTGCATATCGTACAGACCGTTGGGCTGAGACATCAGCCAGCCTGCCGCACGCACGGCACCGGACGCAAACGTCATGCGGCTGGACGCCTTGTGGGTTATTTCGACACGCTCACCTTCGGCGGCAAACATCACGGTGTGTTCGCCGACGATATCACCGGCGCGTATGGTCTCGAAACCGATCGTCCTGCGCTCCCGGGCGCCGGTGATCCCCTCGCGCCCGTACACGGCGCATTCCCTGAGGTCGCGTCCCAGCGCAGCGGCGATGACTTCACCCATACGCAGCGCGGTACCGGACGGGGCATCGACCTTGTGCCGGTGGTGGGCCTCGATCACCTCGATGTCCACCTCGTCACCCAGCACGCGTGCGGCAACATCGAGCAGTTTCAGGCACAGGTTCACGCCCACGCTCATGTTGGGGGCGAAAACGATGCCGGTATCCTGTGCGGCGTCCGCGATTTGCTGTTTCTGTTCGTCGTTGAAACCGGTGGTGCCGATGACCATGCGTTTGCCATGACGACGGCAGATGTCCAGGTGCGGCAGGGAAGCGGCCGGCGCGGTGAAATCGATCAGCACATCATAACGGTCGACGACGGACTCCAGGTCGTCGCAAATCGCCACGCCCAGCTCGCCGACCCCGGCGACCAGCCCGGCATCGCTGTCGACCAGGTCATGGCCACTGCGTTCGGTGGCAACACCAAGCCGCAGCTCTGCGCTGCGTTGGCAGGCATCGATGAGGGTGCGGCCCATGCGGCCGGCGGCTCCGGGGATGGCAATACGGATCATGTAAGTTTTCTCTGCTCCTGACAGCAGGCTAGCATTTGAACACAAAGCACCCCGCGACGCCCTACTCGGTAAAGAATTTTTTCACGCCATCCAGCCAGGAATGGTGTTGCGGATTGTGCTTTCCATTGCCTTTGAGGCTGTCGTCGAGCTGCCGCAACAGGTCTTTCTGCTTGCTGTTGAGCTTGACCGGGGTTTCCACTATCACGCGGCACATCAGGTCGCCCGTTGCACCGCCGCGCACCGGCTTTACCCCCTTGCCACGCATGCGGAACAGCTTTCCTGACTGGGTCTCCGCCGGCACTTTCAGCACCACGCGGCCGTCCAGGGTCGGCACTTCCATTTCACCACCCAGCGCCGCGGTGGCGAAACCGATGGGAACCTCACAATACAGGTTGGCGTCATCACGCTTGAAAATCGGGTGCTCCCTGACCTGGATCTGCACGTACAGATCGCCGGACGGTCCTCCGTTTTCCCCGGCCTCGCCTTCATTGGCCAGGCGAATCCGGTCACCACTGTCGACCCCGGCCGGCACCTTGACGGACAGGGTCTTCTGCTCCTTGATGCGACCCTGGCCGCTGCAGTCGCCACAGGGGTCACCGATAATGGAGCCACTGCCATTACAGCGCGGGCAGGTTTGCTGCACCGAAAAAAAGCCCTGTTGCATGCGTACCTGGCCGTGACCACCGCAGGTCGTGCAGGTGGTCGGTTTGGTGCCCTTTTTGGCACCACTGCCCGAGCAGGTCTTGCAGGTCGTGTAAGTCGGTACGCGGATTTTCACCGTGGTGCCGCGCACGGCGTCTTCCAGGGAAAGTTCCAGGTTGTAACGCAGGTCCGCGCCGCGGTAGACGCGCTGGCCGCCGCGGCCGCCGCCACCTCCACCACCAAAAATATCACCGAATACATCACCGAAAATGTCGCTGAAGTTGGCGCCACCAAATCCACCCGCACCCGGCCGGCCACCCATCGAGGGGTCAACGCCGGCATGCCCGAACTGGTCATAGGCTGCACGCTTCTGCGCGTCGCTGAGCACCTCCCACGCTTCCTTGGCTTCCTTGAACTTTTCTTCCGAGTCGTTGCAGTCCGGGTTGCGATCCGGGTGGTGCTTTTGCGCCGCGCGCCGGTACGCCTTCTTCAACTCGGCGTCGCTGGCATTTTTTGAAACACCGAGTACTTCGTAAAAATCCCGCTTTGACATAGTCAGTCTTCTTTTATCCCATCACCGAAACGGCAAAAATCCGGAGCCGGCAAATGCCGGCCCCGGATGGCTTGTTACACCTGCCGGCCGTCCGCTTACTTGTTATCGTCCTTGACCTCTTCAAATTCAGCGTCGACCGCATCATCACCGGCTGCGTCCGCCGTCTCGGCACTTCCCGCCCCGGCAGCAGCACCAGCCCCGGCAGCAGCACCAGCCCCGGCCGCACCGGCCGCCGCCGCAGCGTCCGCGCCACCCTGCTCTGCATAGAGTTTCTCGGCCAGTTTGCCTGACAGTTCAGCGAGCACCGTTGTTTTCGCTTCGATCGCCGCCTTGTCGTCACCCTTGAGGACTTCCTTCAGCTCGCCGATCGCCTTGTCGATGGCCTGTTTCTCTTCGTCGCTGACCTTGTCCTCACCCAGGTCCTTGAGCGATTTCTCGGTGGCGTGGATCATGTTATCCGCCTGGTTGCGTGCGTCAGCCAGTTCGTGGAACTTGCGATCCTCGTCGGCGTGCGCCTCGGCATCCTGCACCATGCGTTCGACTTCATCGTCCGACAGCCCGCTGGAGGCCTTGATCACGATATTCTGTTCCTTGCCGGTACCCTTGTCCTTCGCAGACACATTGAGAATACCGTTGGCATCGATATCGAAAGTCACCTCGATCTGCGGCACACCGCGCGGCGCCGGTGGAATGTCGGTGAGGTCGAAACGACCCAGTGATTTGTTACCGCTGGCAATCTCGCGCTCGCCCTGCAACACATGCACGGTAACCGCATTCTGGTTGTCGTCGGCCGTAGAGAACACCTGGTTCGCCTTGGTCGGGATCGTGGTGTTCTTTTCGATCAGCTTGGTCATGACCCCGCCCAGGGTTTCGATACCCAGCGACAGCGGGGTAACGTCCAGCAGCAGTACGTCCTTGACCTCGCCGCCCAGCACACCACCCTGAATGGCGGCGCCGACGGCAACCGCTTCATCCGGATTCACATCACGGCGCGGTTCCTTGCCGAAGAAGTCCTGCACCGCCTGCTGAACCTTGGGCATGCGCGTCTGGCCACCGACCAGGATCACGTCGTCGACGTCACCAACCGACAGCCCGGCATCTTTCAGCGCCAGCTTGCACGGCTCGATGGTGCGGTTCACCAGTTCCTCCACCAGCGATTCCAGCTTGGCGCGGGTAATCTTCAGGTTGAGGTGCTTGGGACCACTGGCATCCGCCGTAATATACGGCAGGTTGACATCGGTCTGCTGGCTGGAAGACAGTTCGATCTTGGTCTTTTCAGCCGCCTCCTTGAGGCGCTGCATGGCGAGCGGATCACCGCGCAGGTCAATACCCTGATCCTTGTTGAACTCATCCGCCAGGTAATCGATCAGGCGCTTGTCGAAGTCTTCACCACCGAGGAAAGTATCACCGTTGGTGGACAACACCTCGAACTGGTGCTCGCCGTCGATATCGGCAATTTCAATAATGGAGATGTCGAAGGTGCCGCCACCCAGATCATATACGGCGATCTTTACGTCGCCGCGCTTCTTGTCCATGCCGTAGGCCAGCGCTGCGGCGGTCGGCTCGTTGATAATGCGCTTGACGTCCAGGCCTGCGATTCTGCCCGCATCCTTGGTTGCCTGGCGCTGTGAGTCATTGAAATAGGCCGGTACGGTAATAACCGCCTCCGTCACTTCTTCGCCAAGGTAGTCCTCGGCGGATTTTTTCATTTTCTGCAATACGCGCGCAGATACTTCCGGCGCCGCCATGCGCTTGCCGGCAGCTTCGACTCAGGCGTCACCGTTATCGGCCTTGATAATCTTGTAGGGCACCAGGCCCAGGTCTTTCTGCACCTCGGCGTCCTCGAAGCGGCGACCGATCAGGCGTTTGACCGCGTACAGGGTATTGGCCGGGTTGGTCACGGCCTGGCGCTTGGCAGCCTGGCCAACCAGGACCTCGTCACCGTCCGTGAATGCCACAATGGACGGCGTGGTGCGATCACCCTCGCTGTTTTCAATAACGCGTGGCTCACCACCTTCCATGACGGCCACGCAGGAGTTGGTAGTGCCAAGGTCGATACCGATTATCTTGCCCATGTTTGTCGATCTCCCAGATTTCAGATTTGTATTCTGTTTAAGAAAATATCAATTGCTACCCTAGATGGGGGCAGGCATCTGTTTTTCAAGCCTGCTCGTCAAGCTGGCCGCCACCGGACTGCGCGCCAGCCCTGGAAACAATCACCATCGCCGGGCGAATCAGCCGATCGTTCAACAGGTAGCCTTTCTGCACCACGGTAACTATCGTGTTCGGAGGCACGTCGTCGCGTTCCTGCATGGACATAGCTTCATGATATTCTGGATTAAATATTTCATTTAACGGATTGACTTCCTTTATATTATATTTCTCCATAGCGGAAGCCAGCATCTTCAGGGTCAGCTCGCTGCCCTCACGAAGCTTCGCGGCATCCGCGCTGTCCTGTGCCGCAGCCAGACCCATTTCCAGGCTGTCCCTGACCGGCAGGAGATCAACGGCGAATTTTTCCAGCGCGAACTTGTGCGCATTGGCGACATCCCGCTCCCGGCGCTTGCGCAGATTCTCGATATCCGCCTGCAGGCGCAGGCACTGGTCCCAGTGCTCATCCGCCTTGTTGCGCGCATCGGTCAACAGGGCGTGCAGCGCCTGCGGATCATCCTCGGGCAACCCGTCGCCCGCATTGCCTTCGCTCTCGGGCGCTATGTCCTGAGTTACGTCCAGGTCGTCTTCAGACACCGGCTTTTGCTTGTTGCTCATTTAATTCCTCTTGATTTTTCAAAAAGATATAATTCATTTCTAATTTAATTTCAACAACATGAATCCGTCAACCCCGGGACACAGGGACTGAATATGCGGCCTAATCACGCGGATTCAAGGCCGCACTGAGAATTCGCGCCGTCGCATCCACAATCGGGATGACCCGCTCGTACGCCATGCGCGTCGGCCCGATGACGCCCAGCACACCCAGCACCCGGCCATTCACTGTGTAGGGCGCGGTCACCAGACTGCACTCGTCCAGCATCTGGTAACCGGATTCCTCGCCGATAAATATCTGCACGCCTTCACTCTCCACGCACTGGTCGAGCAGGTTCAGTATCTGTCGCTTCTCATTGAAAGCCTCGAACAGGTGGCGCAACGTAGCGACATTGCACAGCTCGTTAAAATCCATCAGGTTCGCCTGGCCCGCCAGCACGTAATCACTGCCCTGCTCCGCTTCACCCAGCACGCGGTCCGCCATGTCCATCGCGGTCGCCATCATGCGGTTCAGATTTTCACGGGTCTCACGCAGCTCGGACACCAGTTCGGCGCGCACTGTGTGGATCTCCTTACCGGCAAACTGCTCGTTAAGGAAAGTGGAAAACTGCTGCAATTCAGCGGCATTGTAATTGCGATCCATTTCCAGAATGCAGTTCTGGACTTCCTTGTCGCTGATAACCAGGATCGCAAGGATCTTCTGGTCAGAGAGGGGCAGGAATTCGACCCGCTGCAGGGATGCATGTTCGCGCCGGGGGATGGTCACGACGCCGGCCAGGTGGGTTACGTCGGATAACAGCGTGGAGGCGGTTTCTACCAGCTCGCGTGAATCCGTATCCGCACCGAGGTTCAGCTCGAGTTCGTCAAGCAGCGCATGCTCCAGCGGCTGCACCGACAGCAAGGTGTCGACGAACAGGCGGTAGCCCTGCACAGTCGGCACGCGCCCCGCCGACGTGTGCGGCGAAGTCACCAGGCCGAACTCCTCCAGATCCGAAATGACATTGCGGATGGTGGCCGGACTCAGCTTGAGACCGGCTTCCCGCGCCAGGGTGCGCGAACCCACGGGCTGGCCGTCGCGGATGTAGCGTTCGGTGAGCGCTTTCAGCAGGTACTGGGCACGTTCAGAAAGTTCAGGCACTGGCGTCTCGGATTGAACAGACTTGGCAATCCGTGAACTTTAGCACTCCTTGTACCCGAGTGCTAACAGGCATTCAGGTTCCCGGCAACCGCTCCCGGGAAAGACAGTTGGCGCAACGCCCCGAAACCGATAGCATGCGGCTACTCATTTTATGAAGATACCGGCAACCCAAGGACTCCTGGACCATGGCTAATGCTTTCCGCACTGTCGGACTGATCAGCAAGACCGGCGAACCGGCAGTTGCCGCCACGCTCGCCACGCTCGCCGCCGATCTTGGTAAACGCGGCCTCAAGGTCATCCTGGACGAAAGCGCCGCAACACACTTTGCACAACCTGCAGAACCGGTTATGGAGCGTACGGCACTGGCTGCCGGCTGTGACCTGGCCATCGTGGTGGGTGGTGACGGGACCATGCTCAACGCGGCGCGCAGCCTGGCCGAGGCCGGGGTGCCGGTGCTGGGGGTCAACCTGGGTCGCCTCGGTTTTCTCGCCGATGTATCCCCCGGCGAAACGCGGGAAAGACTGGATGAAATACTGGCCGGGCAATACGAGGAAGAACAGCGCACCCTGATTCACGCAACGGTGGTGCGCGGCGACAAAACCGTCAGCAAGAGCGACGCGCTCAATGATGTCGTAATCCACAAGTGGGATATCGCCCGCATGATCGAAGTCGACACAACGATAGACGGGCGTTTTCTGAATTCGCTGCGTGCCGACGGTCTGATTGTTTCAACGCCGACGGGTTCGACCGCCTACGCCCTGTCGGGCGGCGGCCCGATCATCGACCCCGCCCTCGCAGCGCTGGTGCTGGTGCCGATCTGCCCGCATACGCTGAGCAACCGTCCCATCGTGGTCAGTGACCAGGTGGAAATCGAGATCGTGCTGCACGGTGATGACAGCACCAAGGCCCAGATCACCTGCGATGGCCAGGTCAATTTCGGGCTGGTAGCCGGCGACCGTGTAAATATCAGGCGCAAGGCGCACAAACTGCGGCTGATCCACCCGCAACAGCACGACCACTTCGATATCATGCGCAGAAAACTGCGCTGGGCGGAACAACCCTGATGCTGCTGTCACTGCACATTCGCGACTTCGCCATCATTGACGAACTGGAAATCGAAATGCGCCCCGGCACCACGGCATTGACCGGTGAAACCGGCGCTGGAAAATCCATTCTGCTCGACGCACTGGGTCTGCTGCTGGGCGATCGCGCCGACGCCGGCTCGGTGCGGCACGGCGCCGAACGCGCCGACATCAGCGCCAGTTTCGATATTTCCGCCATAGACAGCGCACGCAACTGGCTGCGCGCACAGTCACTCGACCTTGATGACGAATGCCAGCTGCGCCGCGTGGTCATGCGCGAAGGCCGTTCGCGCGGCTATATCAACGGCTCCCCCGTTCCGGCCCAGTCACTGCGCGAACTGGGCGAACACCTGGTCGACATCCACGGCCAGCACGAACACCAGTCGCTGATGAAGCGTGACCTGCAACGCCAGTTGCTTGACAACCACGGTAACCACGACAGGTTGCTGGCCGAACTTGCCGGGATCCACCACGACTGGAAACAGACCGATGCCGAAATCGAGGCTATTACCGGCGCCGGCAGGGACCGTGACTCACGACTGGAGTTTCTGCGTTTCCAGCTACAGGAACTCGACGAGCTGGCGCCCCGTGCCGGCGAAGTCGAACAATTGCACGAGGAACACCGGCGCCTGTCCAATGCCGGGCAGTTGCTGGAAACCTGTGAGCGGCATATCAACCGTCTTTACGACGATGAACACTCGGCACAATCTGTCATCAGCCACGCACTTGTCGATCTCGAACAGCTGGCCCGTATCGACCCGTCGCTGGGGGAAGCCGGCGAGCTGATCAACTCCGCCCTGATTCAACTGGAAGAAGGCAGCAACCAACTGCGCGCCTGCCGGGATCGGCTGGAACTGGATCCACAACGCCTGCAATGGGTGGAACAGCGCCTCGACGCCCTGCACAGGGTGGCCGGGAAGCACCATATCAAAGCGGAGATACTCGACGAGTTTAAGACCCGCCTGGGCGAAGAGCTGGCGGCACTGGAGCAGGCTGACGAGCGCCTGCAGGCACTCGAAGACAAGCGTGAACAGCTGGTGACGCATTATGACAAGCGCGCCAGACAACTCACGCGTAAACGAAAAAAAACGGCCGCACAGCTATCCGCTCAGGTTACGGATGACATGCAGACGCTGGGCATGAACGGCGGGAAATTCCTCATCGAAGTCACCGAGGCCGGCAACGAACGCCTGTCTCCACACGGCCGTGACCACATCGAATTCCTGGTCAGCGCCAACCCCGGCCAACCACCCAGGACGCTGGCCAAAGTGGCTTCCGGTGGCGAGCTGTCCCGCATCAGCCTGGCAATCCAGGTCTCTGCTGCCGCAGCCACCCGTATACCAACCCTGATATTCGATGAAGTCGACAGCGGCATCGGTGGCGCCATTGCAGAAACCGTCGGCAAGCAACTCCAGACCCTGGGCAAACACCACCAGGTCCTGTGTGTGACTCACCTGCCCCAGGTGGCCGCGCAGGCACACCAGCACCTGCGCGTAAGCAAACTGACCGGCAACAAGACCACCCGTACCCGGATACAGACACTGGGCGAAGACGAACGCACGGAAGAAATCGCCCGCATGCTGGGCGGCAAAAAAATCACCGCATCAACACGCGAACACGCCAGGGAAATGCTGCAATCCGGATAGCCTTAAAAGGGGTCGGTGACAAATGCGTCTAATTCGCATCTGAATTCCTGTATCTTTTCGGTCTCCCCCGCCCCACGCAACCAAGACGCCGACCTAATGCATCTTCAAGTTTCCCTCTGAATCGATCGTTGCCCAGCGGCATACTGCAAGCCGCCGACGTCCGTATTGCGCTCAGCGTGTTACGATCCAGGGCATGTGAAAACAATTCACGATAGGCTGCTTGTCGTGCAGCGAGATCTCTACCAAGACGCGTATAGATTTCGTGCTCACGAATATAAGCATGGGATTTCCCACAGGCATTGCGACGATAACTTGACCATGCATAGTCTCCTGGATGCTTCACCATACCAGCCCGCACAGGATTGAGTTCAATATACCGATAGCAGATCAGCAGATAGCCCTCAGCATCCACGATACTGGCCTTGTGGCGACTCTCCCACAGGGTCCCGCAACGCCGATAGGCCTGATTGACGTACTGCACGTAACGCCGACCGAGTGACTGCATCACCCGGCTGACGCCTGACTCCGAAGCCGGTGTCATCAACAAGTGCACATGATTGGTCATCTGCACATAGGCATGCAAAGCGACATTAAAACGCTCACATGCCTCACCTAAACATACCAGATAAAACCGATAGTCTCTTTCTGTGAAAAAACAGGGCTCCCGATTGTTACCTCGCTGAATCACATGGCACGGTACGCCCGGCATGTACATGCGTGGTTTGCGCGGCATCCTCATCCCTCCCTGGATCAGGTGACCATGGTCCTGATTCAGAAAGGTAGCATATTTTCTGAATGCCGGTTATCGCAAATGATTCTTGTTTGTCACCGACCCCTTTTAAACCGGTTTTCGACCATTACTTCATCGAGCAGCAGTTGGCCGGGTTTGGACCAGGGCGGTTGCGTGCCCTTGCCGACGGCGATCATGAACGCGATTTCATGATCCTCGGGCAGATCTATGATATCGGCAACCGCAGCGTAATCGAAGCCGTCCATCGGACATGAATCATAGTCGAGTTCCCTTGCCACCAGCATGATGGTCTGGCCGGCAAGGCCGCAGGAACGCATGCCTTCATCATGGGCTATCTGCGGTTTGTCACGGTAGTAGTCATCCATTGCGGGCAGCAGAAAATCCTGTACTTCCTGCGGCGCCTTGCGCCAGTAGCGCGCGGGCTCCCGGTTCCAGGCCAGGGTGTCGAAACACAGCACCAGCAATTCCGAGGCATCGGTAACCTGGGCCTGGTCCCAGGCAACTGCACGGATCTTTTTGCGCTGCTCCGGATCGGTGACACGCACGAACCGCCAGTTCTGTATATTGAATGCCGTGGGCGCAAGAATAGCGTTCTCCATAAGCATCCGGAATGTATTCTCCGGCATTCTGTGTCCGGAATCGAAATGTTTCACAGCACGGCGTGTGCGTACAGCTTCACTGACGTTCATGTCTCGTGTCTCCTCTTTATTGACTGCTATAGCAGGGATTGACCAGGGTCCGGCGTACCGGGCACGCTGACTGTTACAGTTATCCTGCACTGTTCGGGAATCTACCCCTTGGGGGGCATATTGCGCATCACCAGACGTTCGATCATACCGTCGAACCCGTGTGTGCTGATCTCTTCTGCGAAGCTCCTGCTGACACTAACGTCAGGCACAGAAATACATTGAGATTTTCAAACAGGCACATGATTAGTTGACCGGTCAGTTTATATTGGGTTCCAGAAAATCACCCTTGCCCGGGCAGAACAGCCAGCCCAAGTACGGCGGGCCCGAGCTTTTCTACGATAACAGGGTCATTGTTTGTCTTTGCCATCAGGCTAAGCCCCTCGATATAAGCCACCATTGCACTCACCGTAGCCCTGGTATCAATTTCCGCAAGGTCGCCGGCTTCCACAGCCTCCGCCAGTGCAGCTTCGATATGCGCCTGAAAATCGCCGAGTATGTCTTTCAGGCGCCGAATTCGCTCAAGCGGTGGGACATCAGCGGTGAAGGCACTGCGCAGAATCGTTTCCCTGAACTGGTGCCACGATTCATCCAGCATGGCGATAACAAGATCTCTTTATGGAAGGGGGAAATGGTAAAAACTGCCTGTCTTGACACCGGCCTGCTGACAGATCTCCTGCACACCCACGCCCTCGTAGCTGCGTGCATAGAAAAGATCCCGTGGGCATCCAGCAGGCGCTGCTTGGTGTCATGGAGTTGTACCATGAGCAAACAATAGTTGACCGGTTGCTCCATGCCAAAGCCCGCCCTAAAATAACACCCTATCATATTGTTTTAAAAGCTATTTACACATACCGCCCGAGGATTTCAAGAGAAAAGGGGTCGGTGACAAAACGCAATCATTATCATTTGTCACCGACCCCTTTATAAATCTGTGTCAGTTCTTGAGGTTGGCGCAATCCTGCTTCGTGCAGTCGCCATAGATAATCAGTGAATGGTCACGAATCTTAAAGCCGGCATTTTTTGCAACTTTTTCCTGGCAGCGCTCGATGGTCTCTTCGACAAATTCGATCACCTTGCCACACTGGTTACACACGATGTGATCGTGGTGGTGGCCCTGGTTCAGCTCGAACACCGAATGCCCGCCTTCGAAGTGGTGCCGTGTAACAAGACCGGCCGCTTCGAACTGGGTAAGCACACGGTAGACGGTTGCCAGTCCGATTTCCTCGTCGGCCTCCAGTAGAACCCGGTAGACATCCTCGGCACTCATATGCCGGGTTTCGGTTGTTTCCAGGATCTCCAGGATCTTCACCCTCGGCAGTGTGACCTTCAGGCCAAGTTTGCGTAATTCACCGGATTCCATCGTTTTACTTCCCGTTAAGCCGCCGTTTCAGTTATTATCCTGCCCGTTCACCCGACAATCAGATGCGCCTCTTGATGCGAAAGCTTCTCATCCTTATTACCATAAATGCAAGTATTTTCCTCGGCGCCTGTGCGCAAGACCCGGTCATCAGCCGGCTGCCTTTCGTGTACCGGATCGAAGTCCAGCAGGGCAATGTCATTACCCAGGACATGGTCAACCAGCTACGCATCGGGATGAATAAACGGCAGGCGCAGTTTGTACTGGGTGCCCCCATGCTGAACGATCCCTTCCACGCCAATCGCTGGGATTACTTCTACGCATACGACCCGGGAAGCGATGGGAAAAACCCGGCCGTGCGCCAGCGCATCAGCCTCATCTTCGAGGATGACCGGCTGGTCGATATCAGCGGGGACATACTCCCTGACCCCCAACCCGGCGCATTGCCACCCAGCCGCCAGGTGACCGTTGTGGTACCGCGCCAGGAACTTGAAAGCGTCGGCATACTGACACGTATGTGGCGCTGGTTCGGGTTTGGCGCCAGCCATGACAGCTAGCGACACTACTCTCCCGGATAGACTCATCCACTGCGGGGCGTTGCAATCACGCCATCACGGACAATAACAACAGATGAGCACTGAAAAACAGACCATCCTTGTCGTCGACGATACACCCGAGAACATCGATGTCCTGAGCGGCGTACTGCGCACGCATTACAAGGTCAGGGCCGCGCTCAACGGCGAACGCGCGCTCAAGATCGCAGCGAGCGAGCCACGCCCGGATATTATCCTGCTGGACATCATGATGCCCGGCATGGATGGCTACGAGGTGTGTGAAAAACTCAAGGCCGACCCGGCCACGGCGAAAATCCCGGTCATCTTTGTCACCGCCAAAACCGAGGTGGCCGACGAGCAGCGCGGCTTCGAACTCGGGGCCGTCGACTACATTGCCAAGCCCGTCAGCCCGCCATTGGTACAGGCGCGGGTGCGCACCCAGCTGGCCCTGTATGACCAGAACCGGGAGCTGGAAAGAAAGGTCCGCGAACGCACCGAGGAACTGGTCGAAACGCGCATGGAGATCATCCGCCGCCTGGGTCGTGCCGCGGAATACAAGGACAATGAAACCGGCCTGCACGTTATCCGCATGAGCCATTACTCGCGCCTGATTGCCGAGGCACTGAGCGGCGACGAGGAATGGGTGGACCTGGTATTCAATGCCGCGCCCATGCACGACATCGGCAAGATCGGCATTCCCGACAGCATTCTGCTGAAAAAGGGCAAACTGAGCGATGACGAGTGGCACATCATGCGCCGGCACCCTGCCTACGGCGCTGAAATCATCGGCGAACACGATTTTCCGTTGATGATCATGGCCAGGGAAATCGCGCTCACCCACCACGAGAAATGGAACGGCAGCGGTTACCCCCACGGGCTTGCGGGTGAAGCGATCCCGCTACCGGGCCGCATCATCGCGGTCGCCGACGTGTTCGACGCACTCACCACGGAACGTCCGTACAAGAAAGCCTGGAGCGTGGAAGATGCCGTCAAGCTCATCGATGAACAGGCCGGCACCCACTTCGACCCACAACTGGTGCCCGTCATGCACTCCGCACTGCCGGAGTTCCTTGATATCAAGGAACGCTACGAAGAAAACGCGGTGCCCGACCTGGAACAGCAACTCTGACCGGCAACCTTACAGTATGCCCCCGACAGCCATGCCGGTTGCACTAGAAAAAGGGCGCGCACGCCCGTGAGTTTCGGCAACCTGTCACGCTATCTGATCCTGCTGGCACGGCTTGGCGGTCTGACGTCACTACTGCTTGGCGGTGTGGTGCTGCTGGGCTGGTATACCCGTAACACGTCCCTGATACAGGTCAACCCGGCCTTCGTCGCCATGCAGTACAACACGGCACTCGGCTTCCTGCTGAGCGGTGCCGGTCTGCTGGCGCTGGCCGGCAAGGCACTGCGCACGACGACGGTACTCGGCGGCATTACTTTGCTGATCGGCGTACTGACACTGATCGAGTATGTTTCCGGTATCGACCTGCACATCGACCAGCTGTTCATGCAGCACTATATCGCCGTCGGCACATCCAACCCGGGACGCATGGCACCCAATACGGCGCTGTGTTTCAGTCTGACCGGCAGTGCCCTGTTGATCGGCGCCCTGTTGCGACCCGGCCCGCGCAGCCTGGCCTGGATTGCCACCCTGGGCGCCACCATCATCGGGCTCGGTATCGTTGCCTTTAGCGGTTATTTCATCGGCGTGGAAAGCGCCTATGGCTGGGGCCATCTGACCAGGATGGCGATACACACCGCAGCAGGCTTTGTGATGCTGGGCAGTGCATTGATCACTCTGAGCCTGGCCATCGATCGCAAACTACGACCGGAACATAATCCGCCCGGCTGGCTGCCGGTACCGGTCATCATTACCGGCATGACTTTCACCCTCGCCATGTGGCAGGCCCTGCGCGCCAACGAACATCGACTGATAACGGAAATGGGCCTGGCTGCAAAAAACGCAGCCGACGAGGGTTTCCTGCTGTTCGGCACCCTGGTAACGCTGGCACTGGCCTGGCGACTCCGCATCAGTGGCAGCCGGGACAGTGCAGAACGCGATGCCATGTACGCACCCTGGGTTGTCATTGCACTGGGCACCCTGTTGTCGTTCTCGCTGTTCAGCCTGCTGCAGGAAAATCACAAGGCCGGCGTGCGTAACGCATTCGAATCCGCGGCTGCAAATCACAGCGATGCCATCCAGTTTGGCGTAAAAAGCTATCTCGAATCCCTGTATCACATCCGCTCCGGCTTTAACGCTTCGTCATTTATCGACCGGGCTGAGTTCCGCCTTCTGGTCGAACGGGACCTGCAACAGTTCCCCGGCCTGATCGCCCTGGAGTGGCTGCCGCTGGTCCTTGATAAAGATCGTGAACGCGTGGAAACGGAGACACGGCAACAGCTGGGCGGCGACTTCTTCTTCGCCGACAAGGACAGCCGCGGCGGCATACAACCCGCACCGCAGCGGGAGCGCTATTTCCCGGTCCTTTATGCAGAACCGGTTGAACTGAACCGGCCGATACTCGGCTACGACCCCGGGGGAAATCCCGAACGGCTGAACATACTGCTGCGCGCCGCGCGGGAAAACCGCCCGATCGCTTCCGGCCGCATCAGGCTGATCCAGGCTGGACAGGACATTTACGGTACCGCAGTCGCGCTGCCGATTTACGCTGACATGCCACTCATGGAAACACCCGAAACGCGGCTGGCGGCATTGAAAGGTTTTGCGGTTGCGGTATTTGAATTCGGTCCGATGATCGAAACGATACTGGAGCAACACACCAGCCCGGCCGGGCTGGAACTGGTATTCGAGGATACCAGTGCGCCTGACAATGAAAAATTCCTGTACCACCACCTGGCCCGGGTGGATACCGACCAGGGCGAACAGCCCGTGACCGGGCCCGGGAATGATCCCCGAAAATCTGTCCGTAAAATCGAATTTGCCAACCGGCCCTGGACAATCACCGCCTATGCAGCCGACCCCGGACTCTATCCCTCATGGAACCCGGGCAGCCTGTGGCTGCCACTGGGTGCGTTTGTATTATCCCTCGCCCTGGCGGCCTACCTGCGGCGTGCAGCCCTGCGCGAACGTGAACGTGCGCGCCTGCTGACCTACCAGTCAGCGCTGCTGAACGCCATTCCGATTCCTATTTTTGTCAAAGATATTCACACGGTTTTCACTACGTGCAATGAAGCCTTTGAACAAACATTCGGCATCAGGCGCGCAGACCTTGTCGGCAAGACGGTCCTCGACCTGGACTTTATTCCCGCGCAGGAACAGCAAAAACTCCAGCAGGCGGATATGGAACTCCTGCGTGAAGGCGGTTTCCGCCAGGAAGAGCGCACCCTGCCCTATGCGGACGGCATGGACCACGACGTGATGTACTGGCGGACAACATTTGACATCGCCAGGGGAGAACCCGGCGGAATGATCGGCGGGCTGGTGGATGTTACCGAGCTGAAATCCCTGCAGGCGAAACTGGAACGGGCCACCCTGATCGCGGAAAGCGCAAGTCGCGCCAAGAGCGATTTCCTGGCCAATATGAGCCATGAAATCCGCACCCCCATGAACGCCGTCATCGGCCTGACCCACCTGGCCCTCAATACCGACCTGGACAACCGGCAGCGCGACTACCTGAACAAGATCTCGGGATCGGCCAAGGCGCTGCTGGGCATCATCAACGACATCCTGGATTTCTCCAAGATCGAGGCCGGCAAGCTGGACGTGGAAAATATCCCGTTTGACCTGCACGGCGAAGTGCTGGAGAACCTGGCCAACATCATCAGCCTGAAGGCAGGTGAAAAAGGTACCGAGCTGATTTTCGATTTTGACAGCGACCTGCCGTTCGCGCTGGTCGGTGATCCGCTGCGTCTGGGACAGATACTGATCAACCTCATGAACAACGCGGTCAAGTTTACCGATGGCGGGGACATCACCCTGCGCATCCGCATGCTCGAGCAGGATGAAGACAGCGTTCTACTGCATTTTTCAGTGAGCGACACCGGCATAGGTATGAGCGAAGAACAGCAGTCAAGATTGTTCCAGTCCTTTACCCAGGCCGACAGCTCCACCACCCGCAAGTTTGGCGGTACCGGCCTGGGCCTGACGATATCGAAACGGCTGGTGGAAATGATGGGCGGTGAAATCGGCGTCGAATCAGAGGCCGGTAAAGGCTCCACCTTCTGGTTTACATCACGCCTGGGCAAGGCGGACCCGGGTCAGCTGCAAAGCACAAAACACATCGAGGCCGAAATCGGCAACCTCAGGGTGCTGGTAATAGATGACAATCCGACAGCCCGGCTCACCCTGCGCCGTCACCTGGACACTTTCGGTTTCACCAGCGAAGAAGCCGGCGGTGGTGCAGAGGCGATTCGCATGCTCGAGTCTGCCGCTCCCTCCTTTGACCTGGTGCTTTCCGACTGGAAGATGCCGGAACTGGACGGCATCGAGGTGGCACGACAGATCGGCAACAACAAACGTATCGGCAAGATCCCGGCGATACTCATGGTGACGGCATTTGACCGGGAGGAATTACTGCGCAACAAGGGCGACGCACCCATCAAGGGTGTGCTGGTAAAACCGGTATCCCCTTCCACCTTGCTGGACGGTATCCTGGAGGCCTTCGGCAAGGGCGCCGCCCGGCGCCAGGGCAGCGGCACGGAACAGCTGCCTGCACACGTCATCGGTGCACGCATCCTGCTGGTCGAGGACAACGAAATCAACCAGCAGGTCGCGCAGGAGATCCTCGCAAGCGCGGGCGCACAGGTCACCCTCGCCGGCAACGGCAGGGAATGTCTCGATGCCCTGCTGGCGCAGCCCGACTACTTTGACGCTGTATTGATGGACATCCAGATGCCGGTCATGGACGGTCACCAGGCAACGCGTGAAATCCGCAGGGATCCGCGCTTCAGCAAATTACCCGTGCTCGCCATGACTGCCAGTGTCATGGTAAGCGACCAGGAAGAAGCCCGTGCCGCGGGCATGGATGACCATATCGCCAAACCCATCGATGTGAAGGAACTGTTCGAAGTACTGGGTCGCTGGATCAGGGTACCCGAACAGCGAAGAACACCGCCCTCTCCCGAACAGCCCGCGCAGGGCGGGACTGACACGATGACCGGGGCGGATGAGCTGCCGGATTTGCCCGGCATAGACACACGCGCCGGGCTGGCGCGGGTTGCCGGAAACACGAAGCTCTATCGCAACATCCTGCGTAAATTCCGTGACAGCCAGGCGCACGCAGGCGACGACGTGATGACAGCCCTCGAACAGGGTGACCATGAAACCGCGCAACGGCTCGCGCACACCCTGAAAGGTATCGCCGGAAATGTTGGCGCAAGCGGGTTGCAGGAAGCCGCCGGCCGACTGGAGAGGGCGATTAAAGACCGTAACGGAGACGCCGGTACGCTGCTCGACGCACTGCGTCCTGTGCTTGCGCAGGTAATGGCTTCCCTTGACCTGTTACACGAAAACCCGCAACCGACACCCGACACGATGACTGACGAACCCCTTGATGTCGA
>JBHHXO010000007.1:0-28878 GCA_046757125.1 Thiogranum sp. | reverse complement strand
CGAGGCGCTGGTAAACGTACTGCTGCACGTCGCGCAGGAAATCGAGCACCTGGCGGATATGGTGAAACGGGGGCGTGATGAACTCCGTCAGCGCCTCCGAGTAATCCGTGGTGATGTAGGGGTGTGTGAGTGCGGAACCCAGCGCGTGCGGGTGCGGCGTGCGGGCGATACTGCCTTCCTCGTTGACACGCAGGCTTTCCTTTTCCACCCCGATCGAACTGTTCCGCATCAGTTGCGACTGCCTGAGATCGATCAGCCGTCGCAAACGCCGGTGCGCCGTATCGTACACCCTTACAACAGTTCCAGGTCCGGCGGGTATTGCTCTGAACCAAGGCCCGACTGGCGCACCAGGTCACGCAGGGCGGGCTGGATGGCTTCCTCGATCACCGGGTGGTAGAAAGGCATGCAAACCATTTGCTGGACAGTGAGGTTCTGTTCCATACACCAGTTCAGCAGATGCCCGAGGTGTTCGCCATGCGGCGCGATCATTGCGGCACCGAGCAGGCGGCCACTGGCCTTGTCGGCATACACGCGCAACAGGCCCTTGTTCCTGCCCATGATCAGGGCGCGACCCAGCATACCGAAAGGCACGGTGCTGATCAGGCTATTGTCCAGGTCGAGTTCCGCATAGCCCGCACCGACCATCACGATCTGCGGGTCGGAGAAGGTGATATACAGCGGCGTGGAACGGCGAAACGCAACCGGCTTGCCGGTACCGGCGTTGATGCCGGCTATGCGCCCTTCGTCCGCTGCCTCGTGCAGCAGCTGACGGTCGTTATTAACATCACCGGCGATATATACCGGGCTGTCACCGACCTGCATGGTGTTGGGGTTATAGTCCGGTATGCCATCGGCGTTCAGCTCGATGCCGGCCTTGTCCAGGTCCAGCCGATCGATGTTCGGGCGCCGCCCGATAGCGACCAGCACCTTGTCGACCTCGACGCAGCGCTCGCCCGCGCTTACCCGTAACCTGCCGTCTTTGGTCTCGCGGATGCCGGCCGGGTGCCCCAGCCACAGGGGCATTTCCCTGCCCAGTAGCTGGACAGCCATTTCATTGACCTGCGGGTCGTTCAGGTTGCCGATGACTTCCAGCTGGTCGATACCCGTCACCTCGACACCGAGTCGCCGGCAGGCCTGTCCGATTTCCAGGCCGATGACACCCAGCCCGATGACCGCCATCGATGCAGGTAAATCCTCCTGTTCGAAAAATTCGTCGGTGGTCAGGATACGATCGCCGAAAGCACGCCATGCCGCCGGTACGACGGGTGTAGAACCTGTCGCTATAACAATCCGTTTGGCGCGGATGCGGCGTTCGCCCGCCTGCAGCAGGCCGGGTTCGAGAAAGCGGGCATTCTCGGCAATGAACTCGTCACCCATTTCGTCGATGCTGGAAGACAACACCTTGTCGACAAAAATATCTCGCAGGTCCTGCACATGCTCCAGCGCCGCGGGAATGTCGACACCGAGTGCGTCGCCGCCGGTAATGCCTTCGCGTCCGAACAGGGAGCGGCGGTGAAAATCCTCGGCGATCTGGATCAACGCCTTGGAGGGCATGCAGCCAACGCGCGAACAGGTGGTACCCAGTTCGCCACCGTCCATCATGACGTAACTGTCGGTGTGGCGCTTGACCTGGCTGAGGGTGTAAAGGCCGGCGCTACCGGCTCCTATAATAGCGACGTCGACTTGTTGTTCCATAGTACCCAGGGCCTGTCCGGCAAATCGGTTTACTGCTCAGTGCACGGCGCGCTGACACTCGGCCAGCGCCAGGCCGCCACCGGTGTGTGCAGATTTGGAATGGTAGAGTGCCCGGTCAACCTGTTCCAGCAGACCGGCGAAATCTTCACCGTGGGTCGGCGCCACACCCAGCCCGAAGGTTACGCTGACATCGATACTGTTTGCTGCGGCCCAGTCATTGAGCTTGCCCTGGATCCGGCCGGCAACCACTTCGGCCCGGTTCAGGTCCGTATCCTCCAGCAGCATGATGAATTCATCACCACCATAACGGGCGGCGATATCGGTACTGCGTATGCAGTTGCTGACGATGTCGGCGAACTGCTTGAGAACCAGGTCGCCGGCGGCATGGCCCAGTTCGTCATTCACCGCCTTGAACTTGTCCAGGTCGGCAAACAACAGGGCGAACATGCGTTTGTTCCTTTGCAGGCGCTGGAACATGGTTTTCGCCACGTCCTGCAGGGCGCGCCGGTTGAGCAGGCCCGTCAGCGTGTCGAGGTTGCTGTGCAGTTCGAGCTCATGACGACTGCGTTCGATACGTCCCATCAGTATGTAGGCGTAGATCAGGATAATACCGCCAAACAGGTTCAGGAAAATCAGGCCGGGTGAGAGGTCCGCGCCATTGAGCGTATAACGGGTGGTCAGCACCAGCATGGTTGCAGTGAAGCTGCCAACCATGGCTTCGGCAAACAGGCGCATGCCGTAACGCATACCGTTGCCCAGCACCACCATAATGAAAACCAGCAGGGAGGGCGGGATCGGATACGGGTCGTTCAGGACGCATACCGAGACAATGACAATGTCCACCCACATGGCGACGTGATAGCGCAGCGGATGGATGTGGAACCTGGCGGCGTGCAGGTACAGCAGCGTGTTGAAGACAAAATAGGCGGCGAACGCGATGTTGAGTTGTGCTACTGACCAGTAGGAAGGTGTTATACCATCGACCAGGTTGAAAAACAGGAAGCCCAGCAAGAGGAATATATAGCGGGTGAAGTACTGAACCTGCTGTTCTTGCCAGGACGGGTAGCGGTAGGACGCCCCGCCGTACTTGCCGTTAGCCTGGGAATCCGTCCGGTCGCGGCGATCCGTGTGACTTCGGCGATCTGTTGACCGGCGCTGATACTTCATTATTCGTCTACTTTCAACATCCTCGGTGGTCCAGTCCCGCGAGCGGCGTATTGTAATGGTATTCCGCTGCCTAAGGTAGGGGCTACCAGTAATTTTCCACTGTAATATGCCCCGGGGTGCGGCGCCGGTTACGCTCCAGCCCGCGCGCCTGCAGCGCCGACTGGGTGGATTTTACCATATCGGGATTACCGCAGATCATGACCTGCGAGGTCTCGGCGCTGATCCTGAGCCCGGCCCGTTGCTCCAGGCGCCCGTCACTGATCGCTGCGGGGACGCGCGCCCGGATAGCAAAGGACGCATCCTCGCGGCTGACGAAGGGGATGAAATCGAAACAGTCAGGGTGCGCATCGCGCAGCATTGCGATTGTTTCGGCAAAGCTCAGTTCTTCGGCCAGACGAACCGCGTGCACCAGGACAATGCGCTGGAAGCGCTGCCACGGCTCCGGGGTCTTCAGTATGGAAAGAAACGGGCCAATGGCGGTGCCGGTGGACAGCATCCACAGGTGGGGTGCAGCAGGCACCTCGTTGAGGGTGAGAAACCCGGAGGCCCTGCGCATCACCTGAATCGGATCACCGGCTTGCAACCGCACCATGGCATTTGTCAGGGGACCATCGGGCACCGTGACAAAATAAAACTCACACGGGGTTTCGCCGGGCGCGTTGACATAGGAGTAGGGCCTGCTGATGAATTCGTCACCGATGACCCGCCCCAGCTTGGTAAACTGGCCCGCGGTGAAAACATCGACATCGGCCTCCACCTGAATCGAGTAGAGTTTGTCCGTCCATTGTCGCAGGGCATGAACCCGACCTTCGCACCAGCGTTTCGGATCGATATTCACGCTCAAGCCGATACCCGCCCGCTGTCCGTGTCCGACGGCCTGTCGCGCCAGCTGCGCTCGATCAACCGCAGGCGTTGCCATGCCTCCACAAGCCTGTGCCCGGGATCCCTGCCGGCCAGAAAGCGGCTGGCTTCGTCAAAGATGGCGGCCAGCTGCGCCGCGTCGAACAGCTGCAGGGTCGGTTCGAGCGTGGCGAGCGGTTCACTCAGCAGGGAAGGAACGAGCTCGTGTTCGGGGATCGGCGAGTGCTCCGCGGTAAGGGCCGCTACCAGTGGCAGTTCCTGCAAGCTGAAATGCATTTCACGCGCCAGCACTTCGTCCTCAAGTTTCTGCCGTGCATAAGCATCATTGCCCACACCGCTTTCAACAGCGCGCATGATAGTTTCGATCAATCTGCGTATCGCGGCCTTTACCGCTGTCTGGTCGCCGGGCAGGGCGCAGCATTGCTGGTAACCGCGATCCAGCGCTTCCTTGATTTCCAGGATCGTTTCGCTCGGCGTATTGGGCTCCAGCGTTGCGGCGCGTTGTACCAGCGACTGAAATTCCGACATAAACCTGTCCAGTTCGACACCGTCCTCCATACGCGCCCCGGCCAGCACTTCGTTGCTGACCTCGCGTTCGGAGGCATCAAACAGCGGGTTATCCTTCTTGCGCAACAGATGCTGTTCACGGATACCGGTATGTTCTGGAAAAGCCTGGCTCACTAGGTCGCACTCCCCATCATCCATTACCATGTATACCACATTCAGCACACATCGGTATGACGTCCGGGTCAGAATTCCCCTAATCGAGCCAGTTGATTTCCTGCGCGGTCCGGTTGCCGACACTGGATTTTGCCACCGAGGCCGGCATTACGGCGTCGTGTTCGGAGAGCGGTATGCGACCGCCCATGATTTCGGCTTTGCGCTGCGGGTACAGCGGTGTCCGCCCGGGTTCGGCATAACCATCCGGGTAGGCAGGCAGATTGCTTACCGGGTCGTACTTGTCACTGGCGCCCACGGTGTGCAGGAATTCATGCGCGATGATCACGTTGTTGCGCTGCGCCATGCCGCGTCCGGCCCAGGCGTTGACCACGCCGATCATGCCCTTGCGCAAACCCAGCGAATGGCGCAGGCCCTCGTGCTGTTCCGGGTCATGGTAGACCACGAACATCTGCACATCCGGTTGCGGCCCCTCGAAAGTGTCGTTGCGCCATGCCCAGTAACGCAGCTTGAGACTCCACAGCATGACCGCCAGGGTGCGGCTGTTGTCCGGCGGAACGGGCGGATGCCCGGGCACCTGCGGTGCAAGATGAATCGTTACCGGTTCGCTGATCTGCTGGCCGTGGCGCCCTGCTTCCGCGGCCAGAAAAGTTTCGATCGCGTCGAAAGTGGCGGGTGTCAGATTATCGATATACTGCTGCGCGGTACTGCTGTTGTCCCCGTTGACCGGGTACACCACCACCCACAGCGGTTCATTCCAGTCGGTGCTGCGCAACCGGGCAAGCCAGCTGTTCATGCCGACAAAGAACAGCACCAGCAAAAGCAAGGTTATACGTAAGTTTTTGAAAAAGTTACGTGTTGCCATGCCTATATAGTGGGCAGCGGGCGGAAATCTTGAATTCGCGCTGGAAACAGTGCGTCCGGCTCCCGGGCAGGAACTGAAAAAAAAACCGTGTTCAGGAACCGGGGTGAGAATCCTGCTGCCGGGAGGCATTCATATGGATCAGGTGCATGACGCTGTCGGTATCGAGGTCAAGCCCGACTTCGAAGCCCGGGTTGATGGCAATGGCGATACCGCTGCCGACCCGTTCCAGAACCCAGCTGAACTCCGACAGCAGGCCGCCCTGGTAATCCGGGTAGTCCTGCAGGAAAGGCTTGGCGCGCTCGGGGCTGGTGAACAGGACGAGCACCCGGGTACCATCCTCGGCTTCGAGCGTCAGGGGCTGGGCTTTGGTGGAGCGCTGAAAACCATCGATCCCGCTGTCTTCGTCCTGTACCGGCATGAATAACTGGTGGTCCAGCAACTGCCGCATAAAGGCCTCGCTGTCGAGACGGCTTTGCTGTGCATCCAGCATTTGCTGTTCCAGATCGTTGTGTGGCGTGAATTCCTGTCCCATGAACCCCGGCTTTGTATGTTGCAACAGCGCACAAGTGTGCAGAAGTTTTGCCTGTAAATAAACAGGCGCGGGGCAGGGGTAATGCAGTCCCGGCACAAAAAACGGGGTGATACTCCCGCATCACCCCGTTTACCCCGTCCCGTTGCGGGACCTGTATTACCTTGCAGCTAGTCGTCAGCGTCTCTGTCACCGATACCACTGAGGCCACCGAAGAAACGCGGACCGGCACCCTCGGGCAACTGGATCAGTGCCGGATCGATCGCTGATACCGGCGCAGGTACGGTCGGGTTACCGGCCACAGTGGAATCCACGGTCTGGACACGACCGGTCGCCACCAGGTCGAGCATTCCCGCCGCCGTATTCCACAGGCGCTCGGCGTGCGCCTGCCGGATAACACCGAGGTTATTCCATACCAGCAGTGAAAGCATAACGATTTCTATGACGACCACGCCGGCGATGAGACGGACGCGCAATGAGCGAAACGGGGGACCGGCATTGTGTTGTTCAACACCCGGCTTATCGGCAACCAGACCCAGTCCGTCGTATTCACCCGGCTGCACGGCCACGAAGCCCGGCCAGTCAAGGTGCCGGAGGAGGGTACGCCCTTGCGGATCAGTCGCCATGTTAACCAGGATGTCGCGCAACTGCCGCGCAATGTTTTCGTTTACCCGTGGCGCGACCGCAATGGGCATGTGCGGGACACGTGCCGTCTCTGCAACGATCCGGGTATTGCCACGAATCTCCGGCCGGGCACGCAGGCACAACGGGCGGATGCGTGCCGCCGCATCCGTTGTGCCGCGGTAGCAGGACAGCAATGACGCATTGTGGCCGGGCGTAGCAGCGATCAGGGTCAGATCGCCGGCGGGATCGATACCGGCTTGCTCAAGTCGCGCATGCGCCAGCACGCTGGCAAGCGCCAGGGGGTCCAATGAGAAATATTCTAGGTATATTCCACAACATACTGATTATTGGTTCTTTCGTAATCTTTCAGCCACCACGCAGCGCCAGGGAGAGAAAGAATGGATAGCAGATAAACCAACTACGGGTTTTATTCTGCTTTACCCGGCAGGAACTTCATAGTCGCATGACGTTAGCGCTTGACATCCCCCGATAAGGCACTAGTATATTCAATAGATCGATTGAATACTTTAGCTTGAGTGGCGGCGCACGACAAGTCGTCCGGGAGGTTGTCATGAGTACTGACATTAGCATCGCTGACATTGTGATCCACCTTCATCCTGAGGCCACAGCCGATTGCAAGGGCCGGATCGAGGAAGAACTGCGCGCCCGCGACGGCGTGCTTTCGGTGCATTTCAACGAGCAGGATCATCCGCACGCCCTGGTGGTGGCTTACAACCCCGAGGCGGTCGACTCGCAAACAATACTCGCCGGGATTCGCCAGTGTGACCGTGAAGCCGTGATGGCAGGTTTCTAGTCCGGCCATGACGACCGTCACTGTGGTAATCCAGAACCGGCCTTACCGGGACAACAACAAGGCCTGGCATGCACTGCGGTTCGCCGGCGCGGCGCTGGCGGAGGATATGAGTGTCCGCGTACACCTGCTGGACGACGGGGTCGAGGTCGGGCGCCACAGTCACCAGGTACCGGAGGGCGCGGTCAACCTGGAGGAATTGCTCAGCGAACTCATCGAGTGCGGACTGGAAGTGCGTGCCTGCGGCATGGCCCTGAACGATTGCGCGATCGACGAGTCGGCCATGCTGGCGGGCATCGAGCGTGGCTCCATGAAAGCGCTGGCGGCGTGGGTGAAAGAAAGCGACCATGTGATGGTGTTCTAGGGGAGCGTGAATGACGCAGGAAATACCGGTCCTGGTTCATAACCCCAGGCTGTCGAGCAGTGCCCAGCAGGACCTCATGCCGCGTCGCTACAGCATTGCGGTGCAGCTGCTCAGCATGGCGGCCTTCACGCTGGCCTTTGTCGGCTGGCTGAACGAGACCTGGCTGTTCTGGTTCGACAACCCCATCTGGCTCAACCGCTACACCGAGTACGGCATCATTCTCGCCTTCGGCATATGGCGTATCCATGCCGAGCGTAACCCCTATACGCGCAAGCGCCTCATCATACTGGTTGCCATGGTCACCGTGTTCTGGTGGCTGATTCCCTGGCTGTACCCGTTCTATGAACCCTACGTGGGCTTCCTGTGGGCACAGCCGGTATTTCCTTCCCTGCACGTACCCGGCACGGTGACCTTTTTCCTGATCCTCGGGCTCGTATTCCTGTTCGGCCGGCGCGTCATCTGCGGTTTCAACTGCCCCTGCGTGGGTATACGCGAGACCGTGGGTTTTCCTTTCCGGAAAAAAACGCCGCGCTCCAGATGGACCTGGCGGCTGCGCCACAGCAAGTGGTTTTTCTTTAGCTACTATGTCGGCATCATGGTGGTGACCCAGTTCCCGCCCAACTCCTGGACGGTGAGTTTCGTTGGCGGCTTCTATCTCATCGTGGCGCTGACCTATTTTGGCAGCTTCTTCATTGCGCCACTGGTGGGGAACCGCTTCTACTGCCGTTACCTGTGTCCCTACGGAGCCACGTTTGGTTTGCTCAACCATGCCGGCTTTTACGGCATCGAAATGGACAAGGACAAGTGCATCGACTGCCGGCGCTGCGAACAGGTATGCGATATGGCTATCCCGGTATGGGAACAGGGCAAGCAGGCCGGAAGGGTAACCGCACTGGAAGACTGCATGGGCTGCGCGCGCTGCGTGGTGTCCTGTCCCACCGATGCACTGGAAATCCGCGACGTGCGCAACCTGTTCCGCCCGTCACTGAAACAGGACGCCAGCCACCTGCTGAAAAAAAGCCGACCCGAACCGGTACTGCGCGAGGAACCGCCACAGCGGTCAGCCGGAGAGCGCCTCACTGACTGGAGCGAAACCACGGCGCTACCGAGCCTGGCGCAGATCCAGGCGCAGGCCGCCCGCTGCCTCGATTGCGGCGTGCCCGGCTGCAGCAACGCCTGTCCCCTGTCCAACCGCATTCCCGAATGGCTGGAAGCCGTGGCCGCCGGCGACATCGAGGGGGCTGCAGAAATCAGCCATACCACCAGCAACCTGCCGGAAGTGTGTGGCAGCCTGTGCCCGCAGCACCGGCTGTGCGAGGGAGCCTGCACCAAGGCGAAGGAGCCGGACGGCGCGGTGACCATCGGGGCCATCGAACGCTACCTGGCCGATGCGGCGTTCGAACAGGGCTGGCAGCCGTCACACCCGACCCGGCGCAACGGTAAGCAGGTCGCCATCATCGGCGCCGGGCCCGCGGGACTGGCCTGTGCCGACCAGCTCAACAAGGCCGGCTGCGAGGTTACTGTATTCGACCGGCAACCGGTCATCGGCGGACTGCTCGCCAGCGGCGTGCCACCCTTCAAGCTGGAGCGCCTGCTGGACCGGCGGCATCAACTACTGCAACAGCAGGGGGTGCATTTCAGACTGGGTGTGGAAGTCGACGAGGTGCTGCTGGAAGAACTGCTGGCAACCTGCGATGCGCTGTTCATCGCTACCGGCACCCCGACGCCTCGCGATCTGCAGCTGCCCGGTCAGGACCTGGACGGCGTAACGGAAGCGCTGACATACCTGCAGCGGGTCAACCGGGAACACGACCATTCCGCCATGGCGGGCAAGCGCGTGCTGGTGATCGGTGGCGGCGACTCCGCCATGGACTGTGCCCGCTCTGCGCTGCGCCAGGGCGCCGGTGCCGTGACCATCGCCTATCGCCGCAGCGAACAGGTCATGCGCGCCACACCGAAGGAAAAACAGGCGGCCCTTGAGGAAGGCGCAGTCCTCCTGCCGGAACACGTACCCACACAGGTGCTGGGCGAACGCTTCGTGACCGGCGTCAGGTTCAGGCGAGTGGACGGCGAGGAGAAAATAATCGACTGTGATGCAGTGATCTTTGCTGTCGGCCAGCTTCCACGGCCGCCGGCCTGGCTGATGCGCTTCGGTGTCGAGGCCGACGCGCGGGGCATTATCCGCGTGAATGAAAAGGGCCGGACTTCCAATGCCCGTATCTATGCCGGCGGCGACAATACCAACGGCCCCGACCTGGTGGTGACGGCCGTCGCGGCGGGAAGGCGTGCTGCCGAGGGGATACTGGATAGTTTCCGCCTGTCGCGGCGTGCCAGGCGCGCAATAAGCGCGCTGACCGACCTGCAACAGACCGCAGACAAACGTGTTCCGCTTGCAGCCGCCGTTATTCAGCAGCAGTCCACACCATGAGAGTCTTCGCCTTCTGTATGGCCGTGTTCTGGTGTGCAACCGCACCGGCCAGCCACAGTTACGGGGGACTTGATCTGTGCACCCTGTACCCGGAGGTTATGCCGCCCGGCATGCAGGCGCAGAACCTGCCGCAACCTGACGGAGAGGGTGCAGGCCTGCTGCAGGTCTACTGCACCCAATGCCATGCGCTACCGGGCCCGGGACGGCATACGGCCGACGAGTGGCCCGCGCTGCTGGACAAAATGACCATGCTCATGGATGTCGCAAGCCGCTTCGGCGGTCTGATGGGAAAGATCAGGGTGCCCAATGCCGGGGAGCAAGAAGTACTCAAGCATTATCTAACCGACAACGCCTTGCAGGCGATGCAGGGGGAGCCGCGCGGAATGGGTGCAGCGGCTTTCGTATCCCACTGCGGCAGCTGCCATGCGTTGCCGGATGCCGGGCAACACAGTCTGGAGGAATGGCCCGCGGTATTGAAACGCATGCAACATAACATGATGGTGATGAAATACTCTCCGCCCGCCCGGGAAGTTATGCTGAATATCCAGCTTTACCTGCAACAGAATTTACCGGCACAGCCCGATGCCACGCCCGCCGGCGCGGGACCGGCTTCATCAGGCAGCACAGGCACCGGCGGGTTCAGCGGCCACGATCTGTTCGATGGCGGGCGCTGGATGGCGCTGGGACCCTTTATATTGCTGGTACTGGTCGGACTGGCGCGCTGGTGGCAGGGAAGCGTGCTGCCGTGAGCCGCACACGGGTTCGTTATATCTGGATACCCCTGCTGATTGCGGCCCTTGCCGTGCCCGCCGGGTTTTTCTATGTCGACTGGAGCAAGGGCGGCAGCGGCGCGGGACTGTACTCGCGCAAGTGGCAACCGGATCCGGTGTTCGCCTACTGGAACCCGGCTGACTTCTACCAGCCCGTCGACAGCGTAAGCGGAGTATTTAAAGGTGAGCAATGCGTTACCTGCCATGAGGCCGTAACACCCGGCATTGTCCGGGACTGGCAGGCCAGCAGGCATTCCCGTCCGGCCGGTGGTGCAGACACCGTCTACTGTTCCGCCTGTCACGGCAACGACCACCAGGCACTGCATCTGCCGACACCGGACGTATGCGGAGGCTGCCACAGTGTCCAGCACGCGCAGTTCGAGGATGAAAAGCGTTTCGGTTTTCCCAGCCATGCGCTGGCCATGGAACGGGCGCTGGATGCCCGGCACTTCGTGGACAAGCCCAAGGCCGAGGTAACCGCCTGCCTGAACTGCCACTCGGTAGCGACCAAGTGCGATTCCTGTCACACGCGACACCGTTTCAGCGCCGCCGAGGCGCGCCGCCCGGAAGCCTGTATTACCTGTCACAGCGGTCCGCCACACCCCGACGACGAGAGTTACTTCGCCTCGGCGCACGGACAGCTTTACCTCGCCGAAGGCGACGAGTGGGACTGGTCGAAACCCTTGCGCAAGGGCAATTACAGGGTGCCTACCTGCGCCTACTGCCATATGGACGAAGGCAAACATCAGGTCGCCAGTAAATCGATCTGGAAATTCGGCATCAAGCAGGTCAACCCGCTCACCTCGGGAAATGAAATCAGGCGCCAGCAGTGGGTGGCGATATGCAGTGATTGCCACGAAGCCGAGTGGTCCCGCCGGCAGCTGGCCGGGCTCGATGCCGAGCGTAAACGTGCCTGGAGCAAGCTGTATGCGGCCGAGGGCACTCTGAAAAAACTGCGCGCCGACGGCCTGCTTTACCCGGCCGCGGGACAGCGCCCCGCGCACCCCAACGACTGGCTGGACAGCATCCGGCCGCGCGCGCGCATCGGCTTTTTCGAGGGCCAGGCCTCGGCGTTCTACAACGTCTCGCCCATCGAGCGCGACTATTTCGAGATGTGGTACTTCGATAACCTGAGCGCCTACAAGGGCGCGGCCCACGGCGACCAGGCGCGTGTCACGCGCGCGCACGAAGCGCTGGACCGGGACCTGGCCGGGATAGAGGAACAGGCGGCCCGGTTAAGGCAGGCGGGTGCAGCGGAGCAGGCAGCGGGAACGGAACGGCCCGATCCTTCACTGCTGTGGAACTCCGGCGACTACACAGAATTCAACCGGGAGCAGAACTGATGCGCAACCTGTTTTGTGCCTGGCTGCTCGGTTTTTCCGCCCTGGCGGTGGCCGACGCGCCTGTACCCGAGGGTCCGTTCGAGGAAGGCGCCTGCCTGGAATGCCATCAACAGCAGGACCCCGACCTGGTCAGCGCATGGCAGGCGAGTACGCACGCGGCGACGGAAACTGTCGCCCGTTGCAGCGACTGTCACGGCAACACGCACAACGGCGCCGCTGCGCGGGCCCGTCAGGACAGCAGCTGCGTGGACTGTCACGGCGGCAGGGACAACCCCGTTGTCCACAGCTACACCACGTCCAAACACGGTGTGCTGGTGCGCCTGGAACAGGGCGAGTGGGACTGGAGCCGGCCGCTCGAGCGTGCGAACTACCGCGCACCCGGCTGTGCCTACTGTCATATGCACAAAGGGAATCACAACGTCAGCGCCGGCGTACGCGCATGGAACGCCACCGACGGCGCCGGCACGGTTGAACGCGAACGGGTACAGGATGCCACGCGCACGGTCTGCCAGGACTGTCATGCGCCCCGCTATATAACCCGTCTGCTCGGTAACGGCGAACGCATGCTGGCTATCGGGCGCATGAAAGTGAAAGAGGCCGCGGGCGTACTTCAGCAGGCCGAACAGGAATTCCCGGGGAAAGACCTGGCGGCCGCCCGGGCACGTCTCGAAAAAATGCAGTCGCTGCACCTGAAAAATGTCTGGCGCGGTATCGGACACCAGTCGCCCGACTACCAGTGGTGGCACGGCCAGCCGGCACTGGACGGTGACCTGCTGCGCATCAAGGGCGCCCTGGACGAGTTGCGCCGCGCACCGCAATGAAGGGTAGCGACGACCCGGCCGCCTATGAAGCCTGGTACCACACGGCGCGTGGCCGGTGGATCGCCGAACGCGAATTCAGGCTGCTGCAAGAACTGCTGACACCCGAGCCGGGCGCTACGCTGCTGGATGTCGGTTGTGGCAGCGGCCACTTCAGTCGTCGCTTCGCGCAGCACGGCCTGGCGGTTACCGGGCTCGACCCCGATTCCGCCAGCCTGGCGTTTGCAGGGACCCGGGGGCAGGGCATCCGCTATCTACAGGGGAGCGCCCTGGAACTTCCCTTCGCCGATAACAGCTTCGACTACACAAGCGCCGTCACCAGCCTGTGCTTTATCCCTGACCCCGTGCGGGCCCTGCAGGAGATGTGGCGCGTAACGCGTAACGCCGTGGTGCTCGGTCTGCTCAACCGCCACAGCCTGCTGCACCGCAAAAAACAGGGGCGGGGCAGTTACACCGGCGCCCGCTGGGATACGGCTGACGAGGTATTGAAACAGTGGCTACCTGGACTCGCACCGGCGCCCGGAAAAGTCATGTTGCGCAGTGGCGTATTTTTCCCCCGGGGAAACACCATGGCGCGGTGGAGCGAACACTGGCTGCCGGGTACACTGTGGCGGGGCGCTTTTCTCGCCGTCGGGCTGAGGAAACAACCGGGCGCAGCGGGTTAATCACCATGATCGAGTACGTGTTTTTCCACCAGCAACCACTGGAGCTTTTCCTGCAATTTCTTGCAGGACTCGGGCTGGACAGCACAACACGGCGTTACGAGGACCGGATGGAAGTCCTGTTGCCCGACGACCTGGATGCGCCCCTGTTCGAGAAAATCGATGCGCGCTATGACCAGCTGATGGACCTGGAGGGAGACCTGACCGACAGCGAGCAGTCCGGCGCGGCGGGAGAATACCAGGCGGGGGGTATCGTGGTGAGCCTCGCGGACAACACCACGGTGTACGCAACCCTGGATTCCGACCTGCTGGCGCGTGTCATGAAATCGGTCACGCCGGAAGAGTTTGCGCTGATTGTCGACGCCATTGTGCAGGCAGTGGAAAACCGGCAGGAAAGCCCCGCCTGCCACCGCACCTGAGCCACGTTCCAGAACATTCTTTCAAGCCCTTGTTTTAGCGCATCGGTTTCAGCTTTCCGTAGCGCTTGCCGCACAAGCCCGAAGCGGCGCGGACAGCATGCCGGACAGCGCACGGAAACCGGTTTCACTGTATTATGGAGGGCAGGCATGTCGTATCCGGTGCCGGCGCTGACGCGCTGCACCGGACGCTGAAAATGAGGTAGTAGTAATGGATATGAAAACGTTCGCGGAATTCTGGAAAGGGATGTTCTATTTCGTCTCCACGGTGAGTCTGGCCGTCATGCTGTATCTGGTCGTGGTCGTGTGGCAGCCGCTGTGGACGGAAGGTTTCCAGAACTTCGGGGATATATCCAAGGCCATCATCCGGCTGGACCGGACAGCCAAACCGGTAGCCGAAATGGCACCGTTGATGCTGGGCGAAATGGACGAAATGCGCGGCTCGATGATAAAAATGCAGAAGTCCATGGAATCCATGGAGCAACTGAATCCCAGCGTAAAGGAAATGACCTACACCATGAATCGCATGAACTGGATCATGGAGCGGCGCATGGGTGAAATGAGCAGTGAAATGGACCGTATGGGGGACAAGTTTTCACCTGCAGGCATGATGCCGTTCAACTGGTAGCCGTTACCTTTTGAGGATTCGCTGAAGTTGAGACATGAAAGACAAATGACCTCTATCGTCATTCCGGCGAATGCCGGAATCCAGTGATTTCAACGGCTTTCCGGATGCCGGTCTGCACCGGCATGATGGATATAAAGTTAACGGGACAGCAGTGCATGCTGGCCATTCTTCTGATTATTCCTGCTATAGCCGCGGCCGGACCCCGGTACGTGGGGGGTGATGTATGCGCGACCTGCCACGAGCAACAGTTCAGCCTGTGGAAGGATTCCCACCACGATCTGGCCATGCAGCCCGCGACAGCGGAAACCGTGCTGGGCGACTTCAGGGACGCAACCTTTCGTTACAACGGCGTGGCTTCAAGGTTTTTTCGCCGCGACGGCAAGTTCATGGTCAATACCGACGGTCCCGACGGCAAGCTGCAGGATTACCCGATCAAGTACGTTTTCGGTGTCGAGCCCCTGCAGCAATACCTGATCGAATTCCCCGGCGGTCGTCTGCAGGCATTGAGCATTGCCTGGGACACGCGTTCAAAGGGGCAGGGCGGCCAGCGCTGGTTCCACCTCTATCCCGATGAAACAATCACGCACAGCGATGAACTGCACTGGACGAAACCCGGCCAGAACTGGAACAGCATGTGTGCGGAATGTCATTCAACGCAGCTGCAAAAGAACTACGACCCCGCCACCCGGACATTCTCGACGAGCTGGGCGGAAATCGATGTTTCCTGCGAGGCGTGCCACGGGCCCGGCGCAGATCACGTGTCGTGGGCAAAGCGCAAGCCGGGTTGGGAAAACCCTGAAACCGGCAAGGGGCTGGTCCTTTCGCTCGATGAACGCAGGGACGTTCACTGGAAGATCGATCCCGAAACCGGAACCGCCTCCCGCAGTCGGGCGCGCAACGGCGCAAGGGAAATCGGGATGTGCGCCCGCTGTCACTCGCGGCGCAGCCCGATAAGCAGCACCTATGTACATGGCGAACCGCTACTGGATCACTACCTGCCAGGGCTTCTGGATGAAGGTATGTATTTTTCCGACGGGCAGATTGAAGATGAAGTTTACGTCTACGGTTCTTTTATACAGAGCAGGATGTACCACGCCGGCGTGACGTGCAGTGACTGCCACGAGCCACACAGCCTGAAGTTGAGAGCGCCGGGCAACGATGTGTGCCAGCAGTGCCATCAGCGCAGCAAGTATGACCAGCCCGGCCACCACTTTCACACCCCCGGCTCCAAAGGAGCGAACTGCGTTGAATGTCATATGCCGCCCCGGACGTACATGGTCATCGATCCGCGTCACGACCACAGCATACGCATCCCGCGCCCGGATCTTTCCGTGCAACCGGGAACCCCCAATGCCTGCAATAACTGCCACCGGGATAAATCACCGCAGTGGGCCGTGCAACAACTCGAAACCCGCTACGGCCACACGCCGGCAGGATTCCAGTCTTACGCGCCGGCTTTCCATGCCGCGCGCCAGGCTATACCAAACGTTGGTGCAGCGCTGGCAGCGCTGATCCGGGATACGGAAACACCGGATATCGCACGGGCAACAGCGCTTGCCGAAATCGGCCCGTACCTGGACGCATCCACGCTCGATGTACTGACGCAGGGACTGGCGGACGATAACCCCATGGTGCGCCAGGCTGCGGTCACAGGCCTGGAGAACCTGCCACCGAACGCGCGGGTACAACTGGCCTTTCCAATGCTGAACGACCCGGTGCGCGCCGTGCGCATCGAGGCCGCATGGGTACTCGCGCCCATCCCGGCCGGTGATCTATCAACCGGGCAAAAGGCGTTAATGCAAAAGGGCCTGCAGGAATACATAGCGGCCCAACAGGCAATGGCCGAACGCCCGGAAGCCCAAACCAGCCTGGGTAATCTATACGCAACGCGGGGTGAGTTTGACAAGGCGGTTTCCGCCTATGAAACCGCGATCAGCCTCAATGCCGCTTACGTTCCGGCCTACGTCAACCTGGCAGACCTGTATCGGTCACGGGGAAAGGAAGCCGAGGCGGAAAAGCGCCTGCGCCGGGCCATTGAAGCAGCACCGGAGAACGGCGACGCACACCACGCGCTGGGGTTGTCGCTGGTGCGCCAGAAACGCACCCGCGAAGCCATCGAAGAACTCCGGCGGGCAACCACACTGAGCCCCGATAATACGCGTTACATTTACGTTTACGCCGTTGCCCTGAACTCAGCGGGCAAGCCCGCACAGGCAATCATGGTGTTACAGGTTGCGCACAACGCGCACCCGAATGACATCAACATCCTGAACGCCCTGGTAGCATTCCATCGTGATAACGGGAATAAAGCGGCCGCGCGCGCCTATGCCGAAAAGTTGCGCGCAGTGTCACAATAAAACAGCATTAATAACAATATGTTGGCTTGCTAGATTAATGTAAAACCTCTGATAGTTGCCAAAACTCCGTTAAATAACGGTTCCGGACGCTTTTGCCCCGGGGGATCCCCATGCCCCGATACAGTCATTATTTAACATAATATACATTATGCGCATATTAAAAATAAGTTAAGTTCAAAAACCCTGTCATTGCGAGGAGCGCAGCGACGCGGCAATCTCCGAATGACAGCGTATAACGTCATGAGATTGCCGCGCTACGCTCGCAATGACGGTCATTTTTGAGCTTAACTTAGTGCCATTCCCCTAGAAATAACCTTCGTTAACCCACATATGCACCACGATGCTGGCGGCATAGCCGATGCCGATGACGGGCGTCCATTTAAGGTGACCGAAGAAGGTGTATTTCCCGCGCGCCTGCCCCATCAGGGCAACACCGGCGGCGGAACCGATGGAGAGCAGTGAACCACCTACCCCGGCGGTCATGGTGACCAGCAGCCATTGCCCGGTCGACATGTCAGGGCTCATGGTCAGCACGGCAAACATGACCGGGATGTTATCGACGATGGCGGAAAGTACGCCTACGGTAATGTTGGCGCTGGTGGCTCCCCACTGGTCGTACATCAGTTCGGACGCCATGGCCAGGTAACCCAGAAAACCCAGGCCACCCACGCACAGTACGACACCATAGAAAAACAGCAGCGTATCCCACTCGGCGCGCGCAACCTTGCTGAAGATATCGAAAGGTACAACATCGCCGATCTGTCCATTGTGGGCGGGGTCGCCGGCTGCCACCGGCATGCATTTATAATGCGTTCTCTTCAGATAGAAACCGAAAAACTGCAGGTAACCGAGACCGGTCAGCATACCCACCACCGGCGGCAACCCCAGGAAGTTGTGAAAGCTGACAGCCGTTATAATGGTCAGCAGGAACAGGGTGATAATGCGCCGCGCACCACGAAGCATGCTGACTACCTCGTCAGATACCGCAGGTTGCTCGTTCGGGATGGCAAAGTGCATGATGGCCGCCGGCAGCACAAAATTGACTACAGACGGGATAAACAGTGCAAAGAAGGTCCAGAACTCCACCATGCCCTTCTGCCAGACCATCAGCGTAGTGATATCGCCGAACGGACTGAAAGCGCCGCCGGCATTCGCCGCTACGACAATATTGATACAGGCCAGGGTAACGAAGCGCGTATTGTCGCCCCCCACAGCGAGCACCACTGCGCACATCAGCAGCGCCGTGGTCAGGTTGTCCGCGACCGGCGAAATGAAGAATGCCAGGATACCGGTCATCCAGAACAGCTGGCGGAAGCCGAAACCCTTGCGGATAAGCCAGGCGCGCAGTGCATCGAACACGCGCCGTTCTTCCATGGTGTTGATGTAGGTCATCGCCACCAGCAGGAACAGCATCAGCTCGGCGTACTCCAGCAGATTGTGGCGTACTGCATGCTCGGCCAGTTCCGGCATGCCGTGGCTGGTGTAGACCCAGCCGATAATCCCCCAGATAAGCCCGGCGCCGATAATGACCGGCTTGGACTTGCGCAGATGGATGAACTCCTCGCCGATCACCAGCAGGTAGGCAACCACAAAAATCGCAATCGCTGTGTAACCGATACCACTGTGAGTCAGGTCCAGCCGGGTGTGTTCTGCCCCCTCTCCCGCCCCGGACGCCAGTGCCAGACCGGGCAACAGCGCGGTAACAAGCAGCGTGAACAGAAAACCTGGATTGAGTAGTCGTGACATGGAATGCCCTTTGGGAAACGATTGACTTTGGATGAACCGCCAGGGCGGTTCAAAATTATTTGGCCTGAGACATCATTAGAAAATAATATTCATCATAACCATGGATACCACCAGGAACAGGATCGTCATGATGCCGCCGGCCCTCATGAAATCCGGGACGCGGTAACCACCCGGACCCATGATCAGCGCATTGACCTGGTGCGTGGGAATCAGGAATGAGTTGGATGTCGCAATGGCAACGGTCAGCGCAAACAGTGCCGGGTCGGCGCCGACACCGATCGCAATATTCACCGCGAGCGGTACCAGCAATACGGTGGCGCCGACGTTCGACATCACCAGGGTAAAGAAGGTCGCCAGCACGGCAACCGCGGACTGGATAACCCAGACCGGCATATCGCCCACGACGTGCAGCGTCTGTTCGGCAATCCACTTCGCGGTACCGGATGTCTCCACCGCCAGTCCGAGCGGAATCAGGCTGGCGAGCAGGAATACGGTCTTCCAGGAAACCGCTTCATAGGCTTCCTCGATCTTGAGTACGCCGGACAGGATCATGCCGATGGCGCCGGTCAGCAACGCCACTGACAGGCGCAGGTCGGTGAACAGCACCAGCGACAGCGCAATGGCAAAGAAAACACCGGCCCAGCCCACCTTGTGCGGGCGCACCTCTTCGTGCGGGTATTCGGTCGTGACGACCACAAAGTTACGGTCCTTCTCCAGGCGTGCCAGTGCGTCCCATGCGGTGTGCACTACCAGGGTATCGCCCGCTATCAGCGGCATGTCGCGGATATTATCGCCCTCGCGCAGGGTTTCACCGTTGCGGTGCAGGGCTATCAGGGCAATGCCGTAGGTTTTGCGCATCCACACATCACGCGCGCTCTTGCCGATGAGCTGGGAGCCTGGCGGGATAACGATTTCGCCGATACCGGCCTTGCTGGAGGACAGGGATTCCGAGAACGAGCGCAATGCGCTGCGCTGTTTCAGACCGTATTTTTCGACGAAGGCTTTCAGATTCTTGGGAGCCGCCACAATCCCCAGCACCATCCCCGCCTCAATGCCGGTATCTCGCGCCAGTGTGTTGGGGCCTATACGTGTTTCCTGACCGGCACGCTTGTTGGCGATGACACGAATGCGGTTGGACGATTCTATATCTTCCAGGTGTTTTCCAACCAGTTCACTGCCTTCGGGTACCACGATCTCGAACAGGTTGTAGTTGATGCCATAAACGTCCTGGAAATAATCCATGGTGTTGGCCGCCGTCGTACCGTTTTCCTTGCCGCCCGAGGGTAGTACAAAGCGGCCGGCGATAACGAAATAGAGAATACCGGTGATCACCAGCGCAACACCGATCGGCGTGACCGAGAACAACGACCAGGCGTGCATCTGCTGGTCGGCCGGCATGGCGTGATTCGACGTCGCGATCAGGTCATTGAGCAGGATCAATGGCGATGAACCCACCATGGTGACGGTCCCGCCAAGAATGGCACAAAAACCCATCGGCATGAGCAGGCGCGACATTGCCAGACCGGAGCGCGCCGAGATACGACTGACCACCGGCAGGAACAGCGCAGCTGCGCCGACGTTCTGCATGAACGAGGAGATAAAACCCACGGTACCGGAAATGATGGGGATGATACGCGTCTCGGTAGTACCGCCTATCTTGAGGATAAAGGCAGCCACCCTGGTCATGATCCCGGTCTTGTCCAGTCCGGCACCGATAATCATAACGGCGATAATGGACATCACCGCGTTACTGGCAAAGCCATCGAAGATTTTCTGGGTGTCCACCAGGCCCTGTTCCAGTCCCATGTAGGGCGCAAACAGCGTCGTCAGGCCCAGCAGCACCATGATGGTCAGTGCCGCCACGTCCACGCCGACCACCTCGAAGGCAAACAGGTAGATAGTCAGCATCAGCAATCCGGTAACCCAGGCGATCTCGATGCTCGGGGTAACCTGCGCCAGCCCCAGGGCAAACACCAGAAACACACCGGCAGCAATACCCTGCCGCATGCTGAATGTGGCCTTTTCTTTTGCCATAACAAGTCCTTACCGAAAGCACCTACAGTGCAAGTGTTAATATTTCGTTAAACGCTGAAATTTGAAGCGCGCCATCCTACTCAACCGCGGGTATACTGAGAAGCAAATAAAACAGGCCACTTTGAACAAATATTTTGCACAGCAGCCATGGACATTGAACAACTGAAAACCTTCCTCGAGGTCGGACGCATGCGTAACTTCCGCAAAGCGGCCGAGAATCTGTTTATCTCGCCGTCGGCGGTGAGCGCGCGCGTGCGGCAACTGGAACAGACGCTGGGGCTGTCACTGTTTCGCCGCGACCGCCAGAAAGTCAGCCTGACCCCCGCCGGCGAACGCTTTGAACGCCATGCACGGTTTATACTCGCGGCCTGGGAGCGTGCCCACGAAGAAATCGCGCTCAGCGAGCAGGTGGACAAGCGCCTGGTGATCGCCGGCATCGCCAGCCTGTGGGAAATTTTCCTGCAGGACTGGCTGAACGGCATACACTGCAGTGCCCCGCTGATCGGGCTGCGCGCCGAAGCCAGTACCGCCAAGCGCATCGTACAGAAACTGGAACAGGGCGTCATTGACCTTGGATTTTTATACGAGCCGCCCCAACTAAGGGACATGGTGATCCAGGAGGTCAGGGATATCTCGCTGATCATGGTATCGAACCAGCAGGACCAGGCGATAGAGGACGCGCTGGCAGAAGATTATGTGCGGGTGGACTGGAGCACCTCGTTCAGCAGTCTGCACCAGTATCACTTCCCGCAACGGCCGATCGCCGCGGTACGTTCCAACGTCGGCACCATTGCGCTCAGCCTGGTCGAAAACTGCGGCGGTGCAGCTTACCTGCCGGCTTCGCTGGTTGCTGAAAAACTGGCACGACGCAAACTGCACCGCGTGGCGGGTGCGCCGGAGATATCGCTCAAGGCCTACGCCGTGTTCCCGGTGCACGGCGAGCACCGCATGCTGATCGAACAACTGCTGGAAAGACTGCCCGGCGATGCTGTATAGACAGGCTGATATGCGCGGCGGGCACTTATTGCCAATCGCGCGGTCAACCAATCGGGCTGAATACGTCCCGCTGACACGAGAACACCACACAGAGAAGATGAAATGACAACACCCACGGGCTTACAGGAACAAGGTACACAGGGTAACGCGATCCAGGCCGCTTTCGACCGGCTGCGGCGCGAACTGGAAACCTGCATCATCGGCCAGCCGGCCCTGGTCGAACACCTGCTGGTAGCGCTGCTCGCCGACGGTCACCTGCTGGTGGAAGGGGCACCGGGCCTGGCCAAGACCACCGCCATCAAGGAACTGGCGCAGCGCATCGAGGGCGATTTCCACCGCCTCCAGTTTACCCCCGACCTGTTGCCAGGCGACCTCACCGGTACCGATATCTACCGACCCCAGACCGGTACCTTCGAGTTTCAGCGCGGTCCTGTTTTTCACAACCTGGTACTGGCTGACGAAATCAACCGCGCCCCGGCCAAGGTGCAATCGGCGCTGCTGGAAGCCATGGGCGAACGGCAGATCACGGTCGGACAGGTGACCTATGCCCTGCCCCGGCTGTTCCTGGTCATGGCGACCCAGAACCCGATCGAACAGGAAGGCACCTACCCGCTGCCGGAAGCACAACTCGACCGCTTCCTGATGCACGTGCGCATCGACTACCCGGACGTCAGCGCGGAAAAACAGATACTGGCACTGGCGCGCCGGCAGGCCCTGAGCAGCGACGACACATCCGGGACCATGCAGCTGCTGACCCAGCAGCAGGTGTTCGATGCGCAGAAGGAGGTGCTCGGCCTGCACATGTCGGCGGCGGTGGAGGAATACATCATCCAGTTGCTGCTGGCCTCGCGTAACCCCAAACCCTATGGCGAAGACCTGGCGCGCTGGGTAAGCTATGGCGCCAGCCCGCGCGGCACCATCGCGCTGGACCGCTGCGCGCGCGCCAACGCCTGGTTGCAGGGGCGCGATTACGTATCACCCGAAGACGTACAGGCGGTCGCCTTTGACACCCTGCGGCACCGTATCCTGCTGTCGTTCGAAGCGGAAGCCGAAGGCGTCAGCAGCGACGATGTGATCCGTGAACTGATCCAGCGGGTACCGGTTTCCTGAACCATGTCCTGGCGGGACCTTTTCAACCGGCGCACAACGGCAACCGGCAAGGCCACAGACAACACTGCCGGCTCTGCCGTACACGTCAGCAACGAGGAGTTGATCCGCTTGCGGCTGCAGGCGCGCGAACTGCACCTGGAACGGCGGCAGACGGCGCGCAGTATCATCGCCGGCGCGCACGGCTCGCGTTTTCGCGGGCGCGGCATGGACTACGTGGAATCACGCGGCTACCAGGCCGGTGACGATATCCGCAGCATGGACTGGCGCGTCACCGCGCGTTCCGGCCACGCCCACGTCAAGGTCTACCAGGAAGAACGCGAACGGCCGGTGGTGGTGATGAGCGACCTCGGTCCGGGGATGTTTTTCGCTACACAGGGCGCCTTCAAATCGGTTATCGCCGCACGCGCCGCGGCCCTGATCGGCTGGGCGGCGGTACGTAACGGCGACCGTATCGGCGCATTGCTGTTCAACGGCGGACACCACGAACTGCGGCCGCTGGGCGGTCAGCGCGGCGTGCTGCGCCTGATCCGCGCGCTGGTCAGTGCGACCGATCCCGCCAACGGCCTGCGCTCGCACGCTGACGGCAGTCACCTGAATGAAGCACTGCTGCGCCTGCGGCGCGTGGCGCGACCGGGCAGCCTGGTCTACATACTCAGCGATTTCTACGCCATCGATGCAGACACCCGGCGCCACCTGCAGCAACTGCGGCGCCACAACGACATCATTGCCTGCCAGATCGTCGACGCCCTGGAAATGGCGCCACCGCCGCCGGGCAGCTATGCCGTCACCGACGGCATCCATAGCGGCAGGCTCGATACCCGCACGGCCGCACAACGCCGGGCCTGGCAGCACTACTTCAGCGCACACCACCAGGCCGTGCGCGAACTGATGACGCAATGCGCCGTGCCGCTGTTACGTATGACCACCAGCGACAATGTCGCCGAACGCCTGCGCAACATGACAAACAACGCCCCCGCTCCTGCAAGTCAGGTGGCAAGCGTGGGGGGAGCGGCATGAATAACGCACTACCGGCACTCGACCTGCGCGATATCCATAGCGCCCCGCCGCCCGGGTTCTGGCCGCCGGCACCGGGCTGGTGGTTGCTGGCTGTACTGCTTGTTGCCGTACTGGTGCCGGCTTCCGTGTGGTTATACCGTCGCTACCGGCTGTACCGCCGGCGGCGCCGGGTGCTGGCCGAACTGGAACAACTTGAAGCGCCGGGGGCACAACAACACAGCGCCGAATTCATCACCGCCGTTTCCACACTGCTGCGGCGCGTGGCGCTGCTGCGTTTCGAGCGCCGGCGGGTTGCTTCGCTGAGCGGCGCGGCCTGGTTGCGCTTTCTCGACGACACCGGCGGTGGCGGCGAATTCAGCACGGGTGCCGGACAGGTACTGGCCGACGGATCCTATGTATCGCGGCCGCAGGACATCGCGGCAGACCGCCTGCTGGAACTGGCGCGCCGCTGGATAAAAAAGAACCTGGGAGCGGCGCATGAACATTGAGTTTGCCTGGCCCTGGGTATTTGCCGCCCTGCCCCTGCCGTTACTGAGCGTCTGGCTGCTGCCGCGCGCGCCCGAGCAGGGCGGCGCGGCACTGCGCATGCCGTTCTATGCCGCCTTACAGGCAGCACTCGGCACGGCACACAGCGGCCGTTCGCGGCTGCGCCTGGTGCTGGCAACACTGGCCTGGCTGCTGCTGGTGACGGCGGCGGCGCGCCCGCAGTTCCTGGGCGAACCGGTGCAGTTGCCCGTAACCGGCCGCGACCTGCTGCTCGCGGTGGACATATCGGGCAGCATGGAAATCGAGGACATGGTGCTCGGCAGGCGTATCACCACCCGCCTGCGCGCCGTCAAGGCGGTCGCGGGTGAATTCATCGAACGTCGCAAAGGCGACCGGCTCGGTCTTATCCTGTTTGGTGACCAGGCCTACCTGCAGACCCCGCTGACCTTCGACCGCAATACGGTACGCACCCAGCTCGACGAAGCGGCCGTCGGACTGGCGGGCAAACGCACCGCCATCGGTGACGCCATCGGGCTGGCGGTAAAACGCCTGCGCAGCGAGCCACAGGAAAACCGGGTGCTCATTCTGCTGACCGACGGCGCCAGCAACGCGGGCAGTGTCGAACCGCTCAGGGCGGCCGATATCGCGGCGGCCGAGGGCGTGCGCATCTATACCATCGGTGTCGGCGCGGACGAACGCATCGTGCAGGGATTGTTCGGATCGCAGCGCGTAACCAACACCGAGCTCGACGAGCAGAGCCTGATCAGCATCGCCGAAAAAACCGGCGGCCGCTATTTCCGTGCGCGCGATATCGAGGGGCTGCAGCAAATCTACCGGCTGCTCGACGAACTGGAGCCGGTCAGCGTGGACCAGGAGATATTCCGGCCGGTACACGAGCTGTACAGCTGGCCGCTGGCCGCGGCGCTGCTGCTCAGTGTGCTGCTTGCACTGGGTAACAGCGGCCTGTTGCCCCGCCTGCCGGCAAGCGGGGCCCGCCATGCCTGAACAGTTTCACTTCCTGCAACCCGCCTGGCTGTGGGCGCTGCTGCCACTCGCTGCACTGCTGTGGCAACTGCAGCGTCCCGCCGGCGCTGACAATGCCTGGCGCCGTGTGGTCGATGCGCGCCTGTTACCGCACCTGCTGGTGGCATCCCCCGGTAAGGCCGGCAATCGCCTGCCGCTGTGGCTGCTGGCGACCGGCTGGCTGCTGGCCGTCATCGCACTGGCCGATCCGGTGTGGGAACAGCAGCCGCAACCGGTATACCGCAGCCAGGCCGCGCGCGTGGTGGTACTGGACCTGTCCCGCTCCATGCTGACGCCGGACCTCAAACCCTCGCGCCTGGTACGCGCGCGCTACAAGGTTGCCGACATCCTCAGGCACAGCGACGAGGGGCTGAGCGGACTGGTGGTGTTTGCCGGTGACGCCTTCGCGGTGGCGCCGCTGACCAGCGACAGCGACACCATCCTGGCCCTGCTGGAACCGCTCGAACCCGCCCTGATGCCGGCACAGGGCAGCCGCGCGGACCTTGGCCTGCTGAAAGCGGGTGAACTGCTGCGCCAGGCCGGCGTACAGCACGGCACGATCCTGCTGATCGCAGATGGCTACAGCGACCGGCGCAGCATCGCTGCGGCACGCAAACTGAAACAGCAGGGCTACCGGGTCTCGGTGCTGGGTGTCGGTACCGCAGAAGGCGCGCCGTTGCCGGATGGACAGCACGGTTTCATGCGCGACGCCGACGGCGCTGTGGTAACGCCGAAGCTCGATCGCGCCGCCATGCAGGAGCTGGCCGATGCCGGTGGCGGCCGTTACAGCGTGATCAGCGGTGGCCCGGATGATATCGACTACCTGTTATCCGGCGCCGGCCCGCAACCCGGCAGTGACGTCGCCCGCAGCGACCGGCAGACCGACAGGTGGCAATCGCGCGGGCCCTGGCTGTTGCTGCTGTTGCTGCCGCTGGCAGCGCTGGTATTCCGGCGCGGCTGGCTGCTGGTACTGACCATAGTGGTAACCGCTACCATCGGCACACCGCAACCGGCCATGGCCTCGGCCTGGGACGATCTGTGGCAACGGCGCGACCAGCAGGCCTACCGCTCGCTACAGGCCGGCGACCCGGAACAGGCCGCAAGACTGGCAAAAGACCCGTTGCAACGCGGCACGGCCGAGTACCGTGCCGGCAAATTCGAGCGGGCGTTGCAGGACTTCGCGGCGGCGGAAGGCGCGGACGCCGCCTATAACCGCGGCAATGCACTCGCCAGGCTGGGCCGCTACGAGGATGCCATCGCCGCCTACGAACAGGCGTTGCAGGACGCCCCCGGCATGAGTGATGCCGCGCACAACAAGGCGGAAATCGAAAAACTCCTGCAACAGCAGCAGCAACAACCGCAACAACAGAACGGTGATGATAAACAATCCGGCCAGGATACATCCGGCTCACCGCAGCAGGGCAACGACAGCCGGAATGGAGCAGACCGGCAGCCTTCACAGGACACCGACCCGCAACAGGCGGACGCGGACCGGTCGGGTGGCGAACAGGATAATCAACAGAGCGGAACCCGGGACGGGGAACAACAGTCAGATGACACGGGGCAGGAACAGGCGCAACAGCAGGCTGAAGAGGCCGATGACAGCGAACAGCCATCCGCGGCACAGGAGCAACCGCATGGCGCACGGCAACAGGCCGAAGCCAGTGCGCTGAACAGCGAGGAACAACAGGCCGCGGAACAGTGGTTGCGACGCATTCCCGACGACCCCGGCGGCCTGTTGCGGCGCAAGTTCCTGTACCAGTACCGGCAACGCGCCGCGCAATCGGATATTGACGATACGCAGGCATGGTAGACGAGGCGTAACAGGATGATCACAAGGTCCGTAACCCTGTTTCTGGTAATGCTGATGACAAGCCCGGCGCTGTGGGCCGGGGTGCGCGCCAGTCTGGATCGCAACACCGTTTACGATGGTGATACCGTCACGCTGACCATCGAGGCCAGCGGCAGCGACATGGGCGTCGAACCGGACCTGTCCGCGCTGAAAAAGGACTTCGCCATACTCGGCACCAGCAGCAGCCGCCGCCTGCAGTTCATCAACGGCAAGCGTTCCGACCGCCACCAGTGGCAAATAGAACTGGACCCGCTGCACAAGGGCACGCTGACCGTACCGGCCATCCCGGTCGGCCGCTCGATGACGCCGCCGCTGACCCTGAAGGTAACCGAACAACCCGTCATCAGCGGCACCGGCAACGCCCGGCCGGTGTTTATCAAAACCGAAGTGGACGACGCGAGTGCTGCGCCTTTCGTGCAACAGCAGATTCACCTCGTGGTACGCATGTACTACCGCGTGCCGCTGCTGGAAGGCAGTTTTTCCGACCTGGAGCTGGACGATGCGCTGGTGGAACGACTGGGTGAAGACCGGCAGTACCAGACGACGATCGATGGCGAGCGCTACCGGGTGCTGGAGCGCCACTACGCTATTTTTGCCGAGAAAAGCGGGCGGCTGACCATACCGGCAACGTCCTTTACCGGGCGCGTCATGTCGAACAGCGGGCGTCGCTCCGGCAAGCGCCAGAGCGACTCATTGATAGACCGGTTTTTCGGCAGTAACAGCCCTTTCAGCGATCCCTTTCTTGCCGGCACCCCGTTTGGCAATGCGGGCCAACGCATTCGCGTGCGCGGCCAGCCGTTGACGCTGGATATCAGGCCGCGCCCGGCCGCTTACCGGGCACCGCACTGGCTGCCCGGCAGCGAGCTGGTGTTACAGGACAGCTGGGAGGAAGGGCCGCCGGAATTCCGCGTGGGTGAACCCGTAACCCGCACCCTTACGCTGCAGGCAAAAGGACTGGAGTCATCCCACCTGCCGGACATCGACATTCCGGAGACCGCCAACATGCGCCTGTACCCCGAACAGGCCGTCACGGAAAACCGCACCGACGGCGAATGGGTGTTCGGTATCCGCAAGCAGTCCATAGCCTACGTGCCCTCCCGCCCGGGGCGCGTGTCGCTACCGGAAATCCGCATCGACTGGTGGGACCTGAAACAACAGCAGCAACGCAGCACCGTCCTGCCCGGCTGGGAAGTAAATGTGCTGCCCGCCCCCGGCAACACTGCACCGCGTGCAGCACCTGTTCAACAGCCGGAAAGCGGGAACGGTGCAAGCGCTGCGGGCACATCTGTCCCATGGCTGCGCAGGATTACAGGGTCACACATATTCTGGCTGACGAGCGCGTTTTTTGTGCTGCTCGCCATGGTGTTTTTCCTGTACCGCAAACGCCTGTCGTCGCACCACGACCGCCCTGAAGCGACCACGGCCTCCATGCAGGCACATGCCACACCCGCTGCGGGCGCCGCCCGGCGCGCGGCTCCGGACCCTTCCGCATCGGCTGCGCCGGGAACCGGCGCGTGGCTCCGGATCCTCCCGCATCGGGTGCGCGGGTACCGGCGCGTGGCTCCGCCTCCCCTGCGACCCGCGCGGCCTGCGCAACC
>JBHHXO010000006.1:0-30172 GCA_046757125.1 Thiogranum sp. | reverse complement strand
TGGGACAGTTTCGCAAAGTCAACGCACAGAACAGAACCACACTTACCCTGAACCTTACCTGTTTATAATAATACCCTATGAAAACAAGAGATTGCAACGATACTACTGCGGTAAATATCGGTAGAAAAGCGTGCCTCGCCATAAGGTCACGTGTTCATTCCTGGGCATTATGTTTTCTGTCACTGACGCTGACGCTGACCGTCCTGGCCCCGACGGCCAGCAGCCAGACCAATGCCCTCGGCCTGCCCGACGACCGCAACCCGGTCCCGTCCACCTTTATCACGCAGTCCGGCTTCGATGCGGCCACGGGTACCGGCATCACCAGCACCACTACGACCAGCAGTGAGCAAAGCGAAGAGACGGAGTCGGAGTCGGAGTCGGACAGCACTGACACCCAGACCGAAGAAGAAACCGCCACGACACAGCCAGCGGCAGCGGCCATCAACTACCTGCAGGCCGGCGATACCCTGATTATCGAGTACACGCTGCCCGAAGACAGCGAATCGGAAGATACCCTGCATTATATTCTGGACCAGCGCCTTTTTTCCCTGGACAAGGGCGGCATCCTGAAGTTACCCGTCATCGGTTCCGTGCCACTGGCCGGTCTCAGCGAGTCACAGGCGGCGGAGCGCCTGCAGGCGGAACCGCTGCTGCGCGAGGCTGAACTCAGCATTTTGCGGCTGCCCGTTTTGCCACAGGGCGCCGATGCCCTCCAGCCTTTCGGCTCCGGTCTTTTTTCCAGCGTCAATATCGCATCCCAGTACGATCCGGCTGCCGGCCTGCCGATCCCCGAAGACTATGTCGTTGGTCCCGGTGACACGATAAAAGTCCAGCTGTTCGGCAAGAACACCAACGAATACGACCTGGAAATAACACCCAGGGGCGCCGTCAATTTTCCTGAACTGGGCTCAATCCAGGTAGCCGGCGAAACCTTCGCGAAAGTAAAGGAAGACCTGCAAAAATACATCAAGAAACGGCTTATTGGCGTCTCGGCGGATATTTCCATGGGAGAACTGCGCTCCATCACTGTGTACGTCGTCGGAGATGTGGTCATGCAGGGCTCTTATACGTTGAGTTCCCTCTCCACGGTAGGCACCGCCCTGGTGGCCAGCGGCGGTATCAAACCGGAAGGATCCCTCCGCAACATCCAGCTGAAGCGCGGCGGGAAACTGGTTACCAGTTTTGACCTGTACAAACTGTTACTGAACGGCAATAAAGATGCCGACCGCCGTTTGCACAGCGATGATGTCATTTTCGTTCCGCCGGTCGGGGCCACCGTGAGCATTGCCGGCGAAGTCATTCGCCCTGCGATTTACGAGCTGCGCGGGGAAAATACCATCGGCGAAATCATCAGGATGGCCGGCGGCCTGAAGCCGGAAGCGTCTCTTGCCGCTGCACGGCTGCAGCGGGTGAAAGGCAACAAGCGCACCATCATCGACGTGAATCTGGGCTCGAAGCAGCAACTCGCCATGAAGGTCCAGCCCGGCGACCTGCTGATTGTCCCGACCATCCCGGAACTGGTGGAAGATGCTGTAACACTCAAGGGCCACGTCAAGTACCCCGACGCCTACCAGTGGAATCCCGGCATGCGACTGACGGACCTGATTCGTTCGAGCAAAGACCTGCTGCCGCACGCGGATCTCAACTATGTCGTCATCGTGCGCATGCAGGCTGAAACCGGGAAAATCACCGTGCTGTCCTCCAACCTGCGCAAAGCCCTGCGCGGTGGCCCCTCGGCGCCGGACAACATCCTCTTGCAGGCAGATGACCGCGTATTCGTATTCCGCGACGATATCACCGTCGACCGTCAGGCCCTTTTGCAGCCCGTCCTCGATGAACTGCGCAACCAGGCTCGCGCCGGAACCCCGGCGGGCATAGTACGCATTGGCGGCATGGTGCGCGCGCCGGGTGAATACCCCCTCACCGAGAACATGCGCCTGAGTGATCTTATACACGCTTCGGCCTCCCTGCAGGAGTCCGCCTTTACGCTGAGCGCGGAGCTGTCGCGTTTCCAGCTGTCGGACAACGGTGAACGCGAAGTAGTCCACTCGCGTATCGACCTGAACAAGGCACTCGGCGGCCATCCCGACTTCGACCTGCGACTACAGCCCAACGATCACCTGGTGATCAAACAGGTTCCCGCCTGGGAAACGGGACGGCTGGCGGAAATCCGCGGAGAAGTACGTTTCCCCGGCGTCTACCCGATAGCTCGCGGGGAACAGTTGAGCTCTCTGATCGAACGGGCCGGTGGACTGACCGACATGGCTTTCAGGGAGGGCTCGATATTCCTGCGCAAGGAACTTGCGGAGCAGGAGCAGGAGCACCTCGACCGCCTGACTGCGCGGCTGGAGGCTGCGTCTGCAAACGCGGCGCTGAACAAGCTCAATAACCCCTCTCAGGACGAGACACTGGGTGTCGCCAGCCAGATGATCTCTGAACTGAAGACCATGAAGGCCGTTGGCCGGCTGGTAATCAACCTGCCACGCATCCTGGAAAGCACGGGGGACGGTCGCCGCAGCCGTTACGACATCACCCTGCAGGATGGCGATGCACTGTACATTCCGCCGGTTACCCAGCAGGTCACCGTGCTGGGGGAAATCTTTCACCCGACCTCGCACGTATGGGAACCGGGGATGGGCCGCGATGATTACATCAATCTGAGTGGCGGCCTGACCCAGAAATCGGATGATGGCCGCATCTACGTCATTCGCGCCAACGGTGCTGTACTGTCTGCCTCCCACTTCAAGGGTACGCGCTGGGACTGGGACGATGAGGATGAAGATGATTACGGTTACGTTGCGAGCAGCAAGGCTGCCGGGCTGATCCGGCCCGGTGACACCATTATCGTGCCGCTGGAACCGGACCGTCTGCGGCCCCTGGAGCTCTGGACCAGCGTGAGCCAGATATTCTTCCAGATCGGCGTCACGATCGCCCAGCTCAACCGTTCCTTCGACTAGGCTCATCGGACCAACCAGTATCTGCCGGTATAAAACCACAATTGACTGAAACAGCATGACCATGAACAAGCAAGAACCTGAAGCCGGTGGCGCCGCTCAAGTGGACAGGAATGTCCGCTATATCTACCTGCCCCTGGCAAGCAGCATGCTGGAAGAGGAAATAAGCCTGCTGGACTACTGGCGGATGATCAAATCACGCAAGCGATTTATCGTCATGTTTACCTCGGTGATCGTAGCAGTGGTGGCAACCCTTGTTTTACTGATGCCGGCCAAATACACCGCCGAGGTCCAGATGGTGCACAGCCAGGCCGAGGTGGTAGAAAGTTCCGGCAGCAGCGACGATCGCAGTACCCGTGACTCGTCATCTTCGGGCGGCTCGTCAGAAGAAGCCATCGCGATTCTGGAGTCACGTGCCTTTACCGAGAAATTTATCCGGGACCAGAATCTGTTACCCGTCCTGTTCGCCAAACGCTGGGACAAGGAACGTAAACAGTGGAAAGAGGATAAGGACACCAAGGCCCCCACCATGTGGGACGCCTTCGAGATGTTCAACGACTCGGTCCGTGAAGTGGAAACAGACCAGTCCGGTTTCACCGTACTGTCGATCAAGTGGAAAGACCCCGAACTGGCGTCACAATGGGCTAACCTGCTGGTCTCCCGCATCAATAAACACCTGAAAGAACGTGACATCGAAAAGGCGGAAAAAAGCCTTGAATTTCTACGCGACGAAATCCTGCAAACCAATGTCGCAGACCTGGAACAGGCGCTCTATGGCCTGATCGAAAGCCAGATGCAGATCATCATGATCGCGCGCGTCAGCGACGAATATGCATTCACTGTCATCGACCCGGCCGTACCGCCACAGGAAGAAAACTGGCCACTCCCCAAACGCATTGCACTGATTGTTCTGGCAACAATAGCCGCCCTGATGATTTCCTCCTTTATTGCGCTGGTTCTGGGTTATTTCGACGGGCAGAAGCAGGTTAACGCCCGGGAGTAGAAAACAGCGCACCGGGACAGGCATAGACGGTATATTCAATACGACCTGCTGCACACGGCTCTCCGGCTAGCGGTGAGGCCGGGATAATTCACTCACCAGGAGAATCGTGTTCATGTCAGCGAAAGCCATCCTGACCGACAGTATATTAAAACTCAGCAGTCACATTCCGTATGGGCTGGGCGCGCGGATCCTGGCCTGGATCTGCAGGCAACGCTGGATCCAGTCGCTGTTCTTTCGCCCGGGGCTCGATATCACGCGGCGCTTTCTCCCCCTGGCGAACCCCGACCTCGATGTTCAGGAAGTCATGGCGCGCAGCCTTGCCGCCAACTTTATGGGCTCCTGGCGTCTGATCGCACTTGACCGTTCCTCCCCGAAAACATTTGCTCACTGGGTCAGGATCAAGGGCGCGGATATCCTTGAGTCAGCCTACCGGGAAGACAAGGGGCTGATTGTTGTCAACGCCCATTACGGTATTCCCCGCATGGCACCGGTAGTCATCAGCCGTATGGGCCACCACGTGCTGTCGCTGGAAGCCGTGGATCTGTTCACCCGCCTGGGCATCGCAAAGAGCAATGCCATATCGATAATGAAAATCGGCGGCAAGGAAAACACTCCTTTGCTGCGCGAAGTTTACACAGCCAGAAAAGGGCTGGCGAAAGGAGACATTCTTCACCTGGCCGCCGACGGTTCGTTTGGCACCAGTGGAATCGATTTTGCCTTGCATGGCAAGGCCCGGCCGTTTGCGGCCGGGTTCGCGGAACTTGCCCTGCATACGGGCGCCAAAGTGGTGCCTGTGTGGTCATCCATCGACGTAGACGGGCATCTGACGGTCGAGTTTCTTCCCGTTCTGGATCCGGGCAGCGATGACCTGGAACACAGTGATCGCGTACGGCATCTTATTCAGCAATATGTTGCCGGGGTGGAGAAACGCTACTCGGACGATCCGGGAAATGTGCGCTGGGTGCATTTCCACCGTTTCTTTGCGCTACCCGGCGGTGCTGAAAGCCCCTCCAGCGCAGGAGCACCCTGAGCAGTGAGTGAAGCAATCCTCAATGGATAATCTGCAGGTCATATACGTTGCCGGTTCGGGACGAAGTGGCACCACGATTCTGGATCGCGTACTGGGTACACTGGACGGCGTCACCTCGTTCAACGAAATTTACTGCCTGCTCACCGACGGCCTGCGCGACAACGACCGCTGCGCGTGCGGTACCCGTTTCAATGATTGCGACTTCTGGCGTGACGTCCTGGATCGCGTCCTTGACGGCCCGGACGACATCACCCGTATCCGTAACCTGTATGACCGCTTCGACCACATGCAGCAGTTTCTGCGTATTTTCCTGGGGGCCCCGGGCGATCATTACCGGAAGCAACTCGATGAGTACAGGACATGGCTGGGAAAACTCTATTTCACCCTGGCCGAAAAGAGCGGTAACCGGATAATTATCGATTCGTCGAAAGTCCCGACACGCGCCCTTATCCTGAATCAGGTTGACGGCATTGACGTACACGTCGTACACCTGGTGCGCGACGTGCGGGCCGTGGTCTATGCCTGGCAAAAAGAGAAATACAACCCGGCCTACGAAAGCCGGCTCCCGACCTACGCCACGCTGCGCACCGTTCGTTTCTGGTATGCACGTAACCTGACGAGTGAGCTGCTTGGTCGACGCATGCCGTATGTTCGTTTCATCTACGAGGATTTCGTGCGCAACCCGCAAAGCGCCCTGCCGCACCTGACCAGCCGGCTGGCGCCGCTGGCAGACAAGCGGTTTTCCTTTCTCGAGGATGGATCCATCCGGCTGGATGCCCTGCACAGCATAGGCGGCAACCCGGACCGATTCACCACCGGCCCGGTCAAGCTCCGACTGGACACCGCCTGGGTTGACAAACTCAGCCCGGGGGCGCGCCGCATGGCTACGCTGGCGAGCTATCCCCTGCTTGCCCGTTACGGATTTACCGGGCCTTATTCCCCCCGCCAGCTTGCCGGCCCATGAAAGCAGAATCCTCCACGCCGCGACTGATTGTCGTTACCGGTGCGCCACGCAGCGGCACCACGGCCATCGGCCGGATGCTGTCACTGGGACGCGGCGTCGGCACCCTGCATGAGCCGTTCAACTACCTGGTCGGAATGCGGGAAATTGAACGCTATTTCGAGATCCCGGGCAGCCGCTTGTGTAGCGATGAAAAATTTACCGGATGCATGCACAGGATCCGCTCCCTGCGGATTGCCTTTAAACCGGGAATATTTCCACGGGAAAGGGAACCCCGGAAAACCATAAAACGCCTGCTCGGCGGACGCGCAATCAATTCCTACCGCTTATGCCGCCTGACCCCCGGGTTACATACCCTGATATGGAAAGACCCCTTTGCCTGTTTCGCTACCAACCGTATCGCACGAGACTATGCCGCGCATATTGTCGTCACCTTGCGCAACCCCTGGGCGGTGGCTGCGAGTTTCAAACGGATGGACTGGGGCTTTGATCTCGATGACCTGCGCGAGCGCCTGTTGCAAACAGACACCCGCTGCGAATATTTCGCGAACCCGGCCTGGAAGTTACGCCGGCAGCCGGCAATCAATGCCGCCCTGCTGTGGCATGCCATCTATTCCGAGCTGGAAAATTACGGGCGCAACAATGACAGCTTTCACTTTATCAACCTGGACGATGTACTGGCTGATCCATTGCTAATCTACCGTAAAACCTATAAATCCCTGCAACTGGAGTGGACAGGAAAGATCGAGAAAACGATACGCAGGCAATATACCAGCCCTCACAGCAACGCAACCCCCCGCAGCCAGAAGGCGCACGATTCACAACGTGACCTGACCTCCATAAACCGTTACTGGAAAAACCTGCTGACCGGCGAAGAAGAAGAGGTGATTCAGGAATTGAACGGCGAACTCTGGTCCACCCTCTCCACGCAGGCAGGCGAGGCGGCCGGAAGGGGCGTGCGGTGAGAATTGCAGTCAACGGCAAGTCTCTGGGCATCGCACAGCGTGGCGGTGCCGTACGCGTCGCGCTCAATATCCTGAAGCATATTGCTTTACAGGCCCCGCAGGTCAACATCGATATTTTCCTGCCCGCCCCGGCAGAAGAGATAACCGCGCTTGAGTTTCCGGCCAATGTCAGGCTGCTGCTGGACCAGCAGCGCAGTTACAGGAGCGGCCCGGCAAAGTCCTTCTGGGAGCAGTGGTTGCTGCCCGCAACCGTCCGCCGCCGTGGCGATTATGACCTGTTGCTGAACCTGACCAACTCCGCGCCGGTGCTCGGCAACCCGAAGATCCCGCAACTACTGCTGATACACGACGCAGGGTTTCTGCGAACAGAATGGTTTTCGCGCGCCTATTCGCTGTATGTTACCGGCCTGTTACGCGCTGCCATCGCGCGGGGTATCCACCTGGTAACAGTATCTGAAACTTCGGCACAGCAAATCCAGGGGGCTTTTCCGGGAATCGACCACATAGACAGCATCCCCAATGGCGTGGATCTCCCGCCGGCGGAGTTTTCTCGCGTCGACACCACCCGGCCATTCATACTGGTCCTCGGGTCGATCAATCCGCGCAAAAACCTTGCCGGCTCACTGCAGGGTTTCCACCTTCTGCAGGAGCGCTACGGGCACAATATCCAGCTGCTGGTGGCCGGAGCCGAAAAATCCATTTTCGCCGACAACGCAGCCGGCGCCGGTGACAATCCGGACGTGCGCTTTCTCGGCTATATCGACGAGGACTGCAAGTGGGCCCTGCTCAACAAGGCCAGCGCCCTGCTACTGCCCTCGTTCCTGGAAGGTTTCGGGTTACCGGTTGCTGAAGCATTGAGGCTGGGCACACCGGTAGTCGTGTCCGACATACCCGTATTCCGTGAACTGTTCGGCAACATACCCCGGTTTGTCGATCCCGACTCACCGCAGGATATCGCGCGTGGCCTGCATGCTGCACTGGAGACGGGTAAAACAGAGGCCCTGACCCAGGCCGCCATTGCCCAGGCGGACAGGTTCTCGTGGCAACTGGCTGCAGACCGCTACCTGGCGCTGGCACAGCGCATCGTCGGTTCCCCCGGGACGAGGCCGGGGAAGGCATGAACTACCGCGTCAGCGCCGCAATAGCCGCTCTGCTCCTGTGGGGTATCTTCCTGCTCAAGCTGGCGCTGCCGATCATGCTGGGCCTGCTGGCGACATTCCTCGGCTTTACCGCCCTGCTGCTCACTCGCCGGCGGATTGATTTCATTGGCGTGCTCGTCCTGCTCAACTTTATCTACTGGATGTACAGCGGCCTGGCGCTGGGTGCGCATTCGCTTCGCGACTATATCTCCATTCCGTTCATCAATGGCGAAGGCCGGATTTTTACCAGCTATTTTGCCCTGCTGTTTTTCTCCATGGCCATGGTGCGCGAATATAACGTGTACGCCCTGCACAGGATGATTCTTGTCATGGCAAAGATATCTTTTGTCTTCTACCTCATCTGGACGCCTACCCACCTGGGCTTTCTGTCGGAAGGCGGGGCAAGCAACTTCGTCGGTTTGCTGACCTCACATACGGGCAGCGGCACCTTTTTCGGTTTCCTGGCCATATTCCTTATCATATACGGCTACGAGACGAACAACTGGAAAAGCCAGTTGTGGGGCTGGCTCAGCCTGGGGCCGCTTTTCGGCTCGGCGTCGAGGGAGGCATTGCTCGCCTTCCTGATCGTTGGCATCTGGTATGTCGCAAAGCTGCGCAAGTGGAAAATGGCCACCGTGAGCATATTGATGCTCGCATTTACCATTGCCAGCCTCCCCGTCATCGCCCCGCATACCTGGGCGCGAACAGCGGCGCTTTTCAGCTCGGAACTGGTCGACACCATAATCATAACCGCCGAAACCTCGGAGTGGGAACCGGGCGATGGCGATATCGACCTGATGGGACGGCAACAGAATGTGCTGACCAGAATCACCTTCTGGACCTATTCCATCAAGCGTTTTATCGACAGCCCGATCGTGGGAATCGGCTTTGGCCGTTACAATGACACGCACCTGAAGCTGTCAGGCATCCCCGGGCTGTTTTACGTCGCTACCGATGGCGATAAAAGCCTGTCCGTTGGCAACGCCCATAACTCCTTTATCCACCTGTTATGCGAATCCGGCCTGATCGGGCTGGCGCTCATGCTGTGGTTGTGGGGCACCCTGTATTTCCGGCTGCGACGGGCTGCGCGACGCTTTCGCCACCTGCGCGGCGCCTACGCACTGTTCATGGCAAATCAGGCACTTGTACTATACTGCATGGTCGCCGCCCTGACCGGGCACGCGTTAGGGGCCCCGTCCCTGATGATCCCCGTTGGCGTCACCATCGGGGTTGCCATAGCCTACCAGCGCTTCCTGCAGAAGGCCGCCGTTGTCGGCACGGAACAGGCGCCTCCTCCCGTGCCTGCCAGGGTCCATGGTGAAATGATCCTGCCTGATAATCCAGGCAACGCCTGAGTATCCGGGGGGGCCGGAACCCCGGGCATTCCAAACCAACCGGTCCCCCCCTGATTCCGGTTCCAGCACAGCATACCCTACCACCTTTGTATCCTTGCGCCGTGAAGGCCTTTCCGATACCATCCCAGCGAAGAAACCTCTAAAGATATAAGAAGCGGCAGCCGTATGAATGAAGCTACTCATCTTTCGGATTTCTGGGGAGATCGGCGCATTCGCCAGAATGTGCTGAATGGTCCGGAGCGGCGTTCCGGACTGGATCGCAGATCCCAGTTAACCGAAGTAACCTTCGATAACCGTAACCGGTCCACTACACGTAACCGTTGGCGCTCCGGACGACTGGAGAGAATTACTCTTATTCTGGGCGATATTTTTTCGCTTACCCTGTCTTTTGTTGCCGCCTGGGCACTGACCATCGGGAACGACCCCACCAGCGTAAGCGGCAACCTGTTCGGAAGCTGGGACGGGCAGTGGGACGGACAGGGCGAAATCTGGATTTTCCTGCACCTGCTGCTGGCGGGGAGTATCGTCACCACGTTCTGGATTACCGGCCAGTACGCCAAGCGCATCCCCTTCTGGGACGAACTGGCGCGCATCCTCAAGGCCCTGACAATCGCGGCCTGCCTGAACGCCGCCATCATCTTCTTCCTGCATGTACCGTTCTCCCGCATGTGGCTGCTCGGCACCTGGGGGATGGCTTTCGTGCTGCTGCCCCTCACGCGTGTAGTGGTCAAGCGTACGCTCATCAACATGGGCGGCTGGATGCGCCCGACGGTCATTATCGGTACCGGTCGAAATGCATCTGACGCGGCACTTGCCCTGCGCAGCGACCCCCTGCTCGGCTTTCAGCTCATGGCCTTCATGGTACCGCCTTCCAGCTGGGGTTCTACTGAAGAAGAAGCATCGGCAAGCAAGGTTATCGACGTCAATGGCAGCCGTTTCCCTGTTTACCGTATGCACGATGAACCGGGCGAATTACTCAGGCACCTCGGCAAACCCCACATAGTAGTAGCCCTGGATGGCAACAACGATACGTGCAAGATAAGCGAACTGCTCAACAAGTCACGGGGATCGTACTCCACCCTGAACATTGTTCCCTCGATGCGCGGCCTGCCGCTGGTCGGCACGGAAGTCATGCATTTCTTCCGCCACGAGGTTCTGCTGCTGCAGATCCAGAACAACCTGGCGCGCAAGATGCCGCAGCGCATCAAGCGTTTTTTCGATATCGTTGTATCCACCCTGTCACTGATCGCGCTGGCGCCGTTGTTTGTCCTGGTATCTGTCGGCATTGCGCGCTATGGAAGCAGTCCGTTCTTCGGACACCGCCGGGTGGGCCAGGACGGAAAGCCGTTTACCTGTTACAAGTTTCAGAGCATGTACCCTAATGCCAATGAAGTCCTGCAGGAACTGCTGAGGGATAACCCGGAGGCACGCCGGGAGTGGGAACAGAATTTCAAAATCAAGGACGACCCGCGCGTAACCCGTATCGGCGCCTTCCTGCGCCGTACCAGCCTCGACGAACTGCCGCAACTGTGGAACGTACTCAAGGGTGAAATGAGCCTGGTCGGACCACGCCCGGTGGTCGAGGCGGAACTGGAGCGTTACGGCGACCACATGAGCTATTACCTCGAGGCGAAACCCGGCATAACCGGCGTATGGCAGATCAGCGGTCGCAGCGACATTTCCTATTCGGAGCGCGTTGCGCTGGATGTCTGGTATGCCAAGAACTGGACCCTGTGGTACGACATCGTGATCCTGGTGAAAACGGTACGCGAAGTCATATTTTCAAAAGGGGCGTACTAAAAGCCCGGCCACCCGGAGCCCGGGGCCTTATTCCAGATTGCTTCATACCGGGCCGGCTTTTCAGCGGATCTTCCGACAGTCCGCCCCATCGCCATCAGTGTCGTTACCCGGGGACAGAAATAGATACGTGCGACCCTGCTACACCGCGACTCCTGTCCCAGAACCATTCAAATCAAACACTTATCGCCGATATACCGGTTGGCGCAGTCCTTGCTACAACTGAATAAGCCTGATGGGCGCATATTGCCGTGCCCGGCTGTGCCGGGCCGTATTATATGAAGCGTTTCACAGTACCGCTCCGGAGTCCGTGAAATACTGTTAATCCATGCACGTTTGCGTGCATTTCCACACCAGGCGAATACTATGCCAAAAGGAACCGGTTTCGTCCGCGCAGCGATATTCTGGGCGATATTTGCAACACTGACCGCCTGTGGCGGTGGCGGCGGCTCCGACTCCGTCACCACTGACAGCGCGCAACAGCCCTCCGGCGACAGCGTTCCGATTACCGGCCCCGGCGTACCGGTCGTGGGTTCCGCGGCGACGGGTTATCCCTGGACTGCCTACGTGAGCGCAAATGATGCGCAATCCAGCCCGCCGGTGTGGAGCGGAACCATCCGCAACCAGCCGATAGAATCGGTCATGGGCACCCTGTTACAAACCCACAATGCCATCCTGGTCGATCACCCGGGCGAGTCACTGAACCTGGACCAGCTGGCTGACTATTTCGATACGGTCAGCGCGGACGCGGCGCTTGCCCACAAAGCGGCAGTAAAGCTGAGGGCCCGGGCTATCCTGGATACCCAAAGGCAACTGGGCAACGGGAAAAGAGTGTTCTGGCAGATGGATAACGAGATCAACAAGGAACCCTACAGCACTGCCTACGGTGAATGGCGTACCGGTGGGAGCTATAGCGGATTCCAGAACGACCCCGCGTTCATACCGCAATATGTCGAGTATTACCTGGCACCCACAGCCGAGGCGATAAGAGAAGCCGAAGCGGAATACGGCGGTGACATCCCCATCATGCTCGGCTCGCTTGGAACAGGCAACAATGGCAACAGCCGGAACTGGTACCGCGACCTGCTGAATTACACAGTGGACGGGACTTTCGCCCCGACACTCGCCGGGAAAAAAGTAGCGGACATCGTTGAGCACTTATCCTATCACTACACTGTAGGCCTGAATAACGACTGGCAGGCCTACCTCGACGACTTTCGCCTGAACATGCTGTCACTGGGATCGGTCAGCGGCATGTGGTCAACCGAAGAAATCGGGCGACAGGTGGCCGACCAGGGGAAAGGAGCCATATTCGCCCTTTCGGTACTGGGAAGGTACCTGCACTACTGGCAGAAGCACAACATGTTACCGGGTTCGGCCGGGGTCAATTGGTGGGGCTGGTTCCTGCAGCCCACGGGAGTAACCGGCACGACCGGCGGGGATGCCATGACCGTACTTTACGACTTCCTTGGCGATACACCGCTGCTCGAGCTGGAGAATGCCACGACATCGGCTGATTTCGGCAACGGGGACTACGTGACTTTCACCTATGAGTCGACAGACAATCCGGACAAACGCGTTGTCTTCATCATACCCGCCGGGGGAAAAGACCCGGCATCCATACAGCTGGGTTCACTACAGATGCAACGCTCCGGCTGGAGCGGCGCGGTACAGGCGCAACTCGTGGTTTTCCGGGATACCGGCAACTCAACGGTTCCCACCACAACGACGGCGCAGGACAACGATTATTTCATCGCCCCGGTTACAGCGGAAAACCTGGATAACGGGGCGGTCGGACTGCTGTTTCTAACCCGGACGCCGTAGCACGCGTGTTTGCCATTCGCGCATGGGAAACCAGCCAGCCGTCCGGGCATTCAGTTGCCGCCCGACGGCAAAAGCTTGCCCTGCAATACGGCTCCACCCACCTCGTTATTTAATAAGATGCTGATTGTGCTCCAGGTGTTCACTCTGGCACCAACCTTGCATTTCTGCGAAGCAATCAATCCCGGCCTTGTGCGGCAAACAGCATCCTGACAGGTGGCCTGGCCGCCCCGACTGAAGCCGGAATTGCACTGAACCGAAATGAATGGAGAAACAAATCATGTCTATGTCGATCAATGGCTCAATGAATCCACAGATGTTCCGGACACCGGATCATGGCGGCAAGGATTTCTCGCCTTTGCGGGAAAAAGTTAATGACGTATTCCAGAATACCGGCAAACAGGCCCCGGGCTTGCAGAAGATACAGCACAACCTTTCCGCAGCCTCCCGGGAAAGCAGCCCGGAGAAGCTCCAGGCAATGGCCGAACGCCTGGAGAACAGGACCGAGGCGGTCACAACGCGTTTTAACGAGATGAGCACCCGGCTGAACGAACGCTTCGACAGCCTGGAAGCCAGGGCCCTTGAAAATGGCAAGGAAGGCCAGGCAGAGCGCATCGGGGAAATAAGTGACAGGGTAAACAACCGCCTGGATAATGCTCTCGAAAAAACTGTAGCACGTCTTGACGAGATGTCGGAACGGGTCCGCACCATGCTTTCCGAAAGCTATGAAGACATTGGCGACAGCGCATCAACTTCCGAAGAGGCTGTTGTCAGCGAGGTTGCTTAACCGGCAGCGGCGGTAAAACCGGGCTACCTACGGGGCCGGGGCGCTGCCGCCCGGCTCTCTTTCCCGGCCGGGCATCGCTACACAAACCATAATATTTTTACGGGTAATAGGCGGGCTTTGTCGGGAATTTCCCCCTACCTCCGTGGCTTGGGGTAAAATTCACCCCCATGCGCACCGACACCCGCAACCCGCCAATAGAGTACGCACCCCCGAAACTGGGGGATTGGGGAAATTTGCGTCATTTGATAGAAGACAGTTTCCCTGAGATTACCGGCAGCCACCTGTCCTACCTGATCAGGAACGGCATGGACAAGATGTTTGTGGCCCGGCAGGGGAAGCAGTTATTGGGATTCTGTTATTTCGAGGAAATTTCGCATGATGGACTGCATTTGTTATGGCTGGCAACAGACAGGAACCATTACCAACATGGTATCGCCAGCCGGTTGTTGAAGCATCTTGACAGTTACGCACTCAGCAACGGTTACAAATCCATCGCCTTGACAGTAGAAAAGGACAATCTGGCCGCCAAAAGACTGTATGAGAAACTGGGTTATGTTCTGACAGACGACCGTAAGGCGGAAAACAAGGAGTCATGGGTAAAAATATTAACTGGCGAATGCACGGAGCCCGCAATTGAATTCGGTTTTCGCGCAAATAACTCCTACCCGTTCCGGGTATTCAAGAAAATACTGTACCGGCATCTGGCCAATTGATACGGAACCACCGGCCTTGATCCGCGGCCGGTCCTTCCCGTCCTTCCTGCGGGGGATATTGTGAATCCCGAAGATGCGCTGTCAGCCGATTTGATTGAAGTCTCCATCAGCCATATTCATGACCTTCCGCAACTGGCGTCACAGTGGCAACAGCTGGAGCGGAAGGTAAAACCGGTCTACTTCCTGTCATGGGGGTGGACAGGTACCTGGCTCAGGCTGCTGCCGGACACGATAACCCCACAGGTGCTGACGGCCAGATACAGGGACGAAACGGTTGGCCTTGCGATACTGGTACGAAACACGCGCTCGGGCAGGCACCTCGTAACATCCGCAAAAACGCTCGTACTCAATGAGACGGGCAACCCGGACTACGACTTACTGACAATTGAATACAATGATTTTCTGGTCCTGAAGGAATATCAGACTGAAATTACTGGAGCCTGCCTGAAACACCTGCTGAACCGGCTTGATGACTGGGATGAAATCCTGATCAGGGCCGCTGATTCCGGCAGTGAACTGGCAAACCCCGGTTTACCCGGGCGTTGCGGTCTGGGATTAAAAATCAGCCAGGAACAGCCGTCATGGTATGTTGACCTGCAGGCATTACGGGAAGGGGGAAAGACATACCTCGACAGTTTAAGCAGCAATACCCGCTACCAGATCCGGCGCGCCACCAGGGAGTGTGAAAAGTGCGGCGAGCTGGAATTTTCAACGGCGGGATCCAGCGAAGAAGCCCTGGACTATTTGTCCCGGCTGTCGAAGTGGCATCACGAATACTGGCGCGGCAAGGGCCATGACGGCTGCTTTAGCAACCCCTTCCTCCTGGAGTTCCATCAGTCCCTCATCCGCGACCGCTTCGAGCACGGCGAGATACAGCTTGTTCGCATCAGAACGGGCGACACCGAACTGGGCTATTTATACAACCTGGTTACAGACAACCAGGTATTTTTCTATCAAAGCGGTTTCAACTATGCAGCCGGGAAGAAATTAAAGCCGGGCTTGATCGCGCACTATAAAGCGATAGAGTATAATTTTGAGCAAGGCATGTCCGTATACAATTTTCTTGCGAGCGATGATCGTTACAAGCGCAGTTTGTCCACCGACAGGCACCGGCTTATATGGGTATCCCTGCAAAAAGACAGGCTGAGGTTCCGGCTGGAAAATACACTGGACACCCTTCTGGAGAACTGTAAGGACATCGCCCGGCAGGGACGCGACCTTTACAGACGAAACAACTGATGCAAGGGTAATTCTCCATGGAAAGGGCTTCACCACTGTCTTACTCGGTACAACGCTACAACAGCATCGGCGAACTACCTGGCGCCTATGATGATCTTTTCCAGAGCGCGGCCTGTTCCTTTTTCCTTACCCGCAGCTGGTTTGAGATCCTGGAAAATACGGCACGCCCGGAGCGGGACCGGTTCTTCTACCTGACAGTGGAAGCAGCTACTCAGCCACTTGCGCTGATGGCGCTGCGCACGCCTGCCGGGCAGTTAGGCTCTTCGTTGCAGGGGCAAAATACCGGTACCGGCTCTATCGCGTCTCTTACCAACTGGTACAGCTGCCACTACGATCTGCTGATCTCTCCCGCAATAACCGATACGGATGCAGTCATCAGGTTGCTTGTCAGCAAACTCAGGAAACAGCTTGGCAAGGGGGCGGTGATCGAATTCAACTACCTGGACAAGCGTTCTGCAACGCCAGGTCCGTTGATCCGCGCACTGCGCTCAATGGGGCTGATCACCCTGCCCTACCACCACAACCTGATCCGCTACGAAGACCTGGGCCACACGAGTTTCGATGCTTTTCTGAAACAGCGGTCATCCGGTCTTCGCAAGGAATTCAAGCGTTATCAGCGCCGCATGGAGAAAAACTTTCAGTTTGAGCCGGTCATTTACAGCGATGACAGCCAATTGAACAAGGTATTGGCCGACTACCAGCAGGTTTACGCCAGAAGCTGGAAAAGACCGGAACGCTATCCGTTATTCATACCTGAGTTGTTGCGGCATGGACTGGCCGAGAACCGGATTCGGGTCGGGGTGCTGTACCTGGACGACCGGCCTGTGGCTGCCGAGATATATATCCTGTTTAACGGCCAGGCCATTTCCTACAAGGGTGCCTATGACGCCGACTACCGGAAGCAATCCCCTGCCACCGTACTGCAGATGTCTGGATTCAAGCACCTGATAGAAGTCGACGGCGTTAGTGAAATCAACCTCGGCTATGGCGATGAACCCTACAAGAAAAGATGGCTTTCCAAAAGTCGCGACCTGACCGGAATTCTGGCTTTTAACCCCCGCTCCGCGAGGGGACTGTGGTTGCTCCTGAAATATATGGGCAAGCGGGTTATACGAAAACTCGTTTATATCAGGAACAGCTATTCCCGTTCCAGATAAAAAATCGTCCGGTCATTATACGGCGCCCGCTACCGGCGTATGGCATCGATATGCCCCACGACTCTTTCAGCATTTTTTTCCCAGGTGTACTCGCCCAGTACCAGCCGCTGCCCGTTCCGGGCAAGTTCCATGCGGAACTGCGGGCTGTTTTTTAATTCGAGGACGGTTTCAGTAAAATCACTTCCGTCCTGCTTCACCAGCCGCAAATGCACGCCATCCTCGAAGACCTCCCGTACAGCCGGCGTATCGGGTCCTATCGTTGGCAAGCCAGCGCCGAGGTACTCGAAAAGTTTCAACGGGCTGCAATAGGCATTTGTGAACGGAAAAACGGCCAGGTCGAAAGTCGCAAGAAACTTCGGGATCTCGGCGTGCTCCCGCCACCCCACACACTTTACCGAATCGCGAAGGTCATCCTGCCCGGCCTCGATCGCCGCCCGGACCGCCGGCATGTCAGCTCCGTCGCCGACAATCAGAAAGTATATATCGTCGTTTCCGGCACGCCGTAATTCGGCAATACGGTGGACGAGCTCGGGCAGCCGTCTGAAAGGTTCCATACCGCCAATATAGCCAATGACGAAGGCATCCCCCGGTATTCCGTAATCCTCTCTTGCATGGGTCGCTCCGCCACGATCAACAACCGCTGTACTTACCCCGTTCTGGTTCACCAGGATTTTTTCCGGCCGTACTCCCCGCTCCTCCAGGTAGTTCTTCAGGTACGAGGAAACCACCACCATGCCATCCGCCCGGTCATAGCGCCTGACTTCCCATTTCTGGAAAAATGACCTGAAGGGTACGTCGAAATAGGCTTCATCGAAATCCGCTGCATTTATTTCCAGGCATACTGTGGTGTCCGGGCAGGCTTTTTTTATGGCACCGATCATCGGTTGACCTGTATCGGTTCTGATTACAAGCGCATCACATCCATGCGTGTGTATTTCATTGATCAACGCCCTGGTCAGGCCGCGCCTGGGCAGAAAGTACCGGACCAGCTGTCTTACCGTCGCGGGCAGGAACCGGAGCCTGCCACGTTCAGGAGTAGTAACCGACTTTTCACCTGCATCTTCCGCCGGGTCGCAGCCGGGATAGATACAGCTTTCGGATACTGACGGCAACACCGCCAGCGCATCGAAAAAACCGCGTGCATGGGTGCGCGCACCATGCCGGCAATAATATTCGGGGCAGTAATACAGGATTTTCAATTAAGCGGCACTACCACCAACAGCAGCGATACCGGCCAGCCGGACAGTATCCAAATACCCTGGGGCACCTGATTAATTCGTCATACCGGCACAGGCCGGTATCCAGTTCTTTGAAACCACTGGATTCTGGCATACGCCAGAATGACGGAAAACAAATCAATCAGAGGCCCCCTAGAATTGAAGCCGTACGCCAACGTTATACTGGCTATCGTCAAAGTCGTTGGCATCTATGCTGGAATCACGATCCTCTCTTCTGTAACCGGCTGTCAGCGCCATGTAATCTCTTGGAGTCCAGCGCACATCAATACTGTAGAGCCAGGTATCATCGTCGCGTCGCTGTCCACCAAGCGCTGTGCGGATATCGTTCTCGCCCTTGAAATCGTCATTGTAGTAAGAGACCAATCCTGTGAGGGTGATTTTCGGTGTTATCGACCAGACGGGACCTATACTCGCGCCCTTGGTCAGCACATAGGTGGTAATCTCCTGGTTGTACGATGAAGTCTCGCGCCAGGCGCTGAATTCCAGTTCTGTTTTCCCGGTCATGTACCAGTTGTAGGTCAAACGGCCGGTTGTCCCCTGGAAATCACGTTCATCCAGGTCGTCATAATTCTGGTCTGTGTACCCCAGGTTCGCTTCAAGATCGGACTTGCCGGTCACTTCCCAGAAAAACAAACCACTGATTTCGGTTTCGGAATAATCATTACTGACCGAGACACCATTGATATTGTCGTCGCGCAGATCATTGTCCGTGTACTTTACACGTACCCCGACCTTTGTATTACGGGTGTTGTTATACAGAACCTGAAAATTTCCCGCAGCAGAGTCCCGGTCCAGCCGATCCCGCTCCTGGTATGACACATCCGAAACATCCACTCCTGCTGACAGGCGCCAGTCCGGGTGCAGCTGGTAACCGGCACTCAGGTAACCGGCTTTCTCGGTGCGCATGTCTTTCTCCGGGATATTGCTCTGATAGAACGAACGCAGCCTTCTGTTATAGCGGGTACCGATTTCGCCATTCCAGAGATTTCCTACCCGCCAGGCCCAGGCGGCCCGCCCTTTGGTGCGCGTATGATCCAGTTCGCCAAAGGAATCATATTCCGCGCGCTCGACTTCAGCATCCAGAAGCAAATGCTGGCGGCTCAGTTTCAGGTCGGTTTCAAATCCTCCGCCAACGTACCCTATGGTGTCATTCCTGCTGCTACTGCCCAATAGCGCCCGTGCCGCCTCATCGCCGGACAGCCTGAAAACGTTCGAGTCATTGACAACCCGGACGTAGGCATAGGGCGTAAATTTTTCTATCACGGCAAAAGAACTGCCTGCCGGTGACAACAGCGCCAGAAAAACAAACAGGCGTCCGGATGGGGAATCAGCTAAATTTATCATAATTAATCAATGCCTTATATTTCCATTTTATGGCGGACCCCGATCTTGCGGGGCTTCGCGCCGTCAGCTTGTCCTGCTGCGTATCCGCCGGCTACGAAGATTACCATATCGGCCAAACTGCACAATGCCCTTCAGATTTCACTCGCCAGCACTTTTGCATATAACGCGTCGAGTTCATTGTTGATTTTTTCGGCATCGAACTCCGCATCAATTTTTTTCCTGGCCTGCCTGCCCATCGCGGCCCACTGCTCCGGGTGATCGCACAGGTTTATCAAACGCTGCGTCAATGCCTCCACATCACGCTCCGGAACCAGGTAGCCGCTCACGCCGTCTTCAACGAGTTCCGGAATGCCGCTGTGGAAAGTGCCCAGAACCGGCAACCCCATTGCCATGGCTTCCTTGAGCACATTGGGAATACCTTCCTGGTCACCGTCATCGGCCGTTACGCTGGGAGCAAGTAATATATGCGACTCGTTCAACAGGCGGGTTATTTCATCCTGTTCGCGCCATCCCGACAGGATGACCGAACCACCAATACGACGCTCTGCAATCTTCCGCTCGATCATATCCCGCAACTCACCGTCTCCAACGATGGTGTACCTGATGTTGTATCCGGCAGTCACTGCGTTCGCCACGGCGTCGATCGCGTAACCCCAGCCCTTTTTTTCGACAAAGCGCCCGATACCAAGCACCCTGACCGGCCCCGCGCTGTCTTTAACGCGTTCCGAAAACCTGAAACGGCCGCAATCGATACCCGAGTGCAGCACCCTTATCCTGTCGGGCGGGCAGCCGGCGGCCAGCAGTTTCCCCCTGAGGCTTTCGCTGACCGGCAGGAACAGGGCGCCGCGCTGAAACAGTTCGCGGTAATAACCGGGTTTGCCGACTATGGCCCTGGTGATATCGAAGCCCCGAAACGAAGTGACAATTTTCCCATCCGTTACACCGGTCTTTTTCAGCTGGAGCGCAAGCGGACCCCGTGTTCCGAACTGGCAATGAATGATGTCGTAGCGATCCCGGTCCGCAAACGCAAGAACCTGGTATAACAGGCTCAGGTTCAGGGCCTCCCGGACATTTTCCGCCGCGAGCAACGTTCTCAGTATGATCCCCGGCCGATACCAGAGCCCCCTTTTCAGGATCAGGGCGAGTACCGTTATAAAGCGCCGCAGGTAACCACCCGGCATGTCGAAGGAAAAACGCGCCTTGTCGAGCAATCCGTACTTCCTGATCTGCGGGTGACTTTTCTCGACCTGGTAGCGCCCGATCGCATAAATATCCACGTCGTGCCCGCGGTCGATCATCCCGGTAATCTGGTTCAGTATGAATGGCTGGGAGAGCGCCGGAAATTCATTGAGGAGGAAAGCGATCCGCATAAGTTCGCGTTATTGTCCCGCAAAAACCCGTTTGAGCCGCCCCACGCCCCGACCCAGCCGGTTCCCGTAAAAATAGCGCAGCGGAGAATAACAATAGCCAAACGCTTTATAGATTCGCAGGTAATCCATAATGGAGTGCGATACCGCTGTTCCGTTCGCGACATAGCTGTACATCTTCTGACAGAAATACAACCTTCCTTGCTTGCCCAGCGCATACCGCTCGTCCGGCAACAAGCGGTACATAACATCCAGCAGGTACAGACTGTCTTCGATCCAGTCATGGTTCGGCACAGTGGACCCCCGGTTGCCGAGGTGCCGGCGGAACCCGGCTTTTATATCGGCAACATCCACCCGCCCGTACCTGGTCGTCAGCGTGAAGGTAGGCACGAGATCATCGAACAGGTTTTTCCTTGAGCCAAACCCCCCGACCTCCCTCAACATGGCGGTATTGTACAGAGTGCTGCATAAATACAGCGCTGTCGTACCCTCGAACCACCCCAGGATGAACCCCGCGGGCGACAACCCGGCCGCTTCATTCCTGTGTTCTTCCAGCACGTTATCGTGCCCGTCAATAATGCGCACCCCGGTAAGGATGGCGCCCGCGGACCGGCCGGGGCCGAGTGCGGACATACACGCCTCGACAAAATCCTCGTCGATCATATCGTCGTCGTGGAACAGCAGGAAATACTCGCCCCCGGCCCGGGCAAGACAATAATTAAAATTGTTATTCGGGCCGATATTGTTTTCCTGGCGGAAATAGCGCAGACGCGGATCATCGATAGAGCGGACCAGTTCGGGCGTTGCATCATTCGAGCAATTATCGGATACGATAACTTCCACATTCCGGTAGGTCTGCCCCAACGCCCGCTCGATCACCTTGCGCAGATTACCCTTTGCCCGGTTGTAGGTGGGAATCCCGATGCTTACCAGTGGCTCCTTACTGCTGCTCATCACCCTCACCTGCCCGCTGCAATTCGCTGCGGTGTTTAATGACGCGTGCCGGGTTTCCCGCGGCAATGGCGCCGGCCGGTATGTCTTTTGTCACCACGGCGCCGGCGCCCACTACCGCACCCTCTCCTATGGTGATTCCGCTCAGCACAATGGCGCCCGTGCCGATCCATGCATCGTTGTGTATCGTAACCGGCGCCCCGGCGGTAATCGGCTGCCTGCGGATCGGCTGGTCGGGCGCCATCCCGTGGTTATAGGAATATATCGCCACATTTGCAGCCATCATGACACCCTCGCCAACCAGGATCGGCTCGATATAGGCCTTGAGCTGGCACCCGGGGTGGATGCTGGACCCGGCGCCGACTTCGATATGGCCGTCGCGTCCGGTTTCGAGCACCGCGTTCCTGTGCACCGCCACCTTATCAGCCAGTGTCACCGGCCCTCCCCCGGCGGTTTCTATACTCAGGACCCCGGGCGCCACATACACATTCCGGCCCAGCCGCAGATCTGAATGGTAAACCGTTGCCGCCGCATCGATGTAACCACGCGGTGTCAGGTATGCCAGCGCCACCTGGTCCATGTGTGGTGGCGCGGGCCACGCAGCCAGCCGCCCGGCCAGCCGCCCGAACAGGCCCGCGCCACTCCGGCGCATCCAGAAACTCATCCAGCGCCAGGCAAAGCGGCCCGGCTCCCGGCTGGCACCGCCCCGGCTGATTTTGCGCATATCCCGCTCACCGCCCATAACGTTTTTCCCAAAGCGCGAGACTCAGCAGGGGCCAGAGTCCCCAACCGTAATCCCGGCCATCCAGGTGCTCCCGGTACAGGGCGGCCAGCGCCTTCCTGTCCACGGCAACACCGGCCAGATGATCCCGGGTCAGCAATGTTTCCTCAACAGCAGGTCGAAGCGTGGTTCGCAGCCACTTGCCCATGGGAGGTTCGAAACCTCTTTTGGCGGAAGTCTGGGAACGAAGGTGTCGCGCCAGGCTCTTGCGCAGGGGGATTTTCCCGACCTGTTGCGCCGGGTCAAAACAGTCCCGCCAGTCCACCCGGACCGCCACATCGATCACTTCCCTGTCCAGTAACGGAACACGCACTTCCAGGGAATTATACATACTTGCCCGATCCACCTTGAGCAGAACACCGGTCAAATGCCCGACAAACTCGTTCCTGCGCAACCACTGTGCCGCGTCGTCCGGATCACAACCCCGGTAATCGTAAAGATCGTATTCAGCCGGCCAGCCGGGCATGCCCGGGAAGATCCGCTGCAACCACTGCCCGGGAAGGCGGGAATGCATGGCGCGCTGCCAGTCCCCGACCGATTGGTGCAGGTGACTGCCGGTGTACGGCAGGCGGAACACGCGACGGCCGACCCGCAAGGCGCGCCGCCAGCGCCGGGAACGACGGAAATCGGCCACACCGTTCATCAACGCACCGAAGCGCTGTGCATAGCCCCAGAACAATTCGTCACCACCGTCACCGGAAAGCATGACCGTGAAGTCACGCCGCGCCAGGCGGCACACCAGCAGGGTCGGGAAAATAGAGAAATCACCGAACGGTTCACCGCAGGCGCTGACGACGTCGTCCAGCATATCCACTGCATCGTCGGGAGCCACGTGCTCGAGGGTCTGTTCGATACCCAGCTCCCGGGCATAACGCACAGCGTCCCGGGACTCATCGGTACTGTCGCCGCCGGTACCGATAGTAAAAGCACGCATCCCGCTGTCACATACGGCCTGCATCTTGGCGCAGACCAGCGGGGAATCGACACCACCCGACAGGAAGGCCCCGATCGGCACATCACTGACCAGTTGCCGTTTCACAGCGGTGGTAATCGCGGCATCCACCGCATCCAGCGCTTCCCGGCCCCGCAGCAGCGGCGCCTGGTGACGGGGAAACTCGTAATAACAACCCTGCCGGATGCGCCCGTCAGCATTCACCTCGAGCCAGCCGCCCGGCTCCAGCATGCCGGTGTTCTCCAGTATCGCCCAGGGTGCGGGAACGGAGGCAAGGTGCAGGTAAAGCGTGGCCGCAGCGGGAGAAAACGGCAGGCCCTCACTCCAGGGGTGGGCCAGCAACTGGTCATACTGGGAGCCGAACATCAGTCCGGCCTGGTGACGCAGGTAGTAAAGCGGTTTGATACCGGCATGGTCGCGGGCCAGTAACAGTTTACGCTCGCGGGTATCGTAGAACCCGAGCGCAAACATGCCGTTGAACCGGTCCAGGGCAGCGCGCCCCCACTCCGCCAGCGCGTAGAGCACCACTTCCGAATCACTGTGAGAGCGAAACCTGACCCCGCGCTGTTCCAGTTGCCGGCGCAACCCGTGAAAGTTGTAGACCTCGCCGTTGAAAACAAGAACGTAGCGCCCGTCCGCGGAAACCATCGGTTGATGGCCTGCGGCAGACAGGTCGAGAATGGACAGGCGTCGGAATACCAGGTTGCAGCGTTCATCCTGCCAGGCACCCGAGTCATCCGGCCCCCGGCGCACCATCAGTTCGCTGATAGCCTCCCAGTCGGCCTGGCCCGGCCTGGCGTCAAAGCGCAGTTCTCCGGCTATCCCGCACACGCGACAAGCTGTCCTTGCTGGTAAATTGTCACTGTTGTGCTCGCCGGATCATACTTCGAATAATATTAGTCGGCGCCAAACTATCAGACTTGATGACGCATATCACCTTGTTTTCAAGCTGATTTTGCCTTGCCGGGCGATTCCTCGACGCACAGGGGTAGAAAAGTCGCATCAACACGAGGATCAATGAAATAAATTCAGTGGTAAAATGGCCGAAAAAACCGACACCAGAACCCGGTCACGCCATTTTGCCCTTGAAAACACCGCTAAGCAGACTGCTGCTGCTCTTGCCGGCAGCGCTTTTCCCGCCGTTGTCCATGGCAGCGCCTGTGCAGCAGGATGGCGGTGCGGACGGCCTTGTCGTTATCGAAGCAGAGGCCTTCGATTCCCAGATTCCTCAAGGGGGGCACAGCTGGACAGACAGTTTCCCCACCGGTTACTCGGGGTCCGGCGCCCTCGAGGCCACACCGAATATCGGCACCAACAATGACACCGGTTACGTAACCGACAGCCCGCGCCTCGACTACGGGATCAATTTTGTGAAAACCGGGGTGCACTACGTATGGGTGCGCGGCCTGGGCGCAACACTCGCTGACGACTCCCTGCACCTGGGCCTGGATGGCGCGGCGCTGACTACTTCAAACCGCATCAGCAATTTTTCCACGGTGCTGGACTGGTCGAACACCCGGATGGGTGGCACGATAGCAACGATCGACGTGCCCACCACCGGCGTACATACCCTGAACGTGTGGATGCGCGAAGACGGGATGATTTTCGACCAGGTGATACTGACAACAAACAGCAGCTACCTGCCACCTGTAGCGCCGGGCACATTGCTGCTTGAGGAAAACTTCAACGACGGCGATGCGGCCGGCTGGACACTGATCGACAACTGCCCCTCCAGCGTGGCCGAGTGGTCGGTACAGGCCGGGGTGCTGATGCAGACCAACAACTGCTTTGGCTTCACTTCCGAGGGCGTCGCCCCGGGCACCTATCAGTTGTCGGGATCCACCCTGCCGGGCGCTATCGATATCCAGGTCCAGCTGCGCTCGGAGGATCCATTGCTGGATCCCGTACCCTCGAATGACAGCAGCAACCTGAAATTCGGCACCATCGGCATGCTCTTCGGCTACCAGGATGCGAACAACTATTACCGCTTCGAACTGAATGCACTGAACGGCCACCGCAAGTTATGGCGCGTGCAGGGCGGAAACTTTACCGAACTGGTCACCAGCCCGCAGAGCTATACGGGAGACCAGTGGATGAACCTGCGCATCATCCACCAGAACGGCGTTATCCTGGTGTTCATCGACGGGACACAGGTCATGGCGGCAAATGACACAACTTACAGCAACGGGAAAATTGCCTTTTTCTGTGCCGCCAATGCGTCCTGCAGTTTTGACAACCTTGCGGTACTGTCAGCCCCTGACAGCCCCATGCCGGGTTTGAACCTGCCTGACAGCAGCTCACCGGCGCACGCTTCCGGCGAGTACTTTGTCACCCCGGGCAGCACGCTGGACGTAGCGGGCATGACGACTATTGCCAGCGGTGTTGGCGGCATGGAATTTATCCTCGACGAGGGGACCGGCGGGGAGCTTTCCCAAACAGACCTCGTGCCCCCGTACAGCGGCCAGTTCAGCTCGCTGCTTCCCGGGGAGCACACGATTACGGCCTACCTGCTGGATAGCAGTGCGGTGCGCCTCACGGCGGGCACGGCTACAACCACCATGCCGAATATCGGCACCAGCGGGATACACCTGGTCGCCATGGGCGACAGCATCACCTTCGGACTGAAGGATGACATCCCGGGGGATGACACTTCCATCGATACCCGCAATACCGGCGGTGGCTATGCACCGGTTCTCAATGACTATCTCAGCAGCTATAACAGCGGGGCGCCGGTAACGGTTATCAATGAAGGCAACTCGGGTGAACTGACGTCGACAGCCGCCGGGCGCATCGGCTTTGTTCTGGCCAGAACCCCCGCCGCCCGGGCCTACCTGGTCGGCTACGGCACCAATGACAGCGGCGGGTCCCTGCCACTGCCGAGCGGGCTTGGCCTCAACCCGGGTGATCCCGGTTATACCGGCTCCTACAAGGATTACCTGCAACAGTTTATCGATGCGATAGTGCCGCCCCCACCACTGGGTGCGGGCAAGCTGGTCTTCTTTGCCAGGATCCCGCCGTTCCTCAGCAACAGCACACGCAACCTGACCGTTCAGGAGTACAACCAGGTGATCGATGAAATCGTCATGCAGCTGAAAACCGATTACCCGTCCAGCTATCCGGGCTATACCCCGCCGGATTTCCACAGTTATTTCACCGCCAACCAGGCGGAAATGTCGGGCGACCTTATCCACCCCAACGGGACCGGTTACCAGTCAATGGGGCGTTTGTGGTGCGAAGCGCTCAACGGACAGCAGGGCTGGTTCTGCCTCGACAGTGACAGGGACGGCCTGCTGGATTCACTTGAAGCACAGCTTGGCACCAACCCGCTGCTTGCCGATACAGACGGTGACGGCCTCGCGGATGGCGGGGACGGCCTGGTCCCGGTCGGCGCCATTGCCGGGGGCGTGGATAGCAACGGTGACGGTTTTGCCGATGGCGAACAGGCTTTCGCCACCGACCCCCTGTTGCCGGACACTGATGGCGACGGACTCGACGACGGGCTGGAGGTGAGCAACGCCTCGGACCCGCTCGACGCGAACAGCTGGCCGGCGCTGGCCGACGGCGATATCGCACCGCTGGGCGCACCGGACGGACAGGTCAATGCCGGTGATATCCTGGTGGGAACCCGGATTGTGCTGGGCCTGGAGACCGCCACGGCGCTGGAACTTGCGCACGGGGACCTCTATCCGCCGGGGGCGCCGGACGGGCAAATCAACCTGCAGGATCTGATCCTGCTGCAAAAGCTACCTTGATGGTTCGGGACAGGATGAATGAAATGACTGCACAGCGGAAAATGAAATCAGGGGGATCGCCCGGGCCGGTTCGGGCCGGGATACCGGCGCTGCTGTTCCCGGTCTTTCTGATCTTGTGGACGGGCATCATCCCTTCGACCGGAGCCCGGGATCTCACGGCCCCCGCCGGGGTGGTCAACGTATACCTGGACAGTCTGGTCAACGGCGATACGCAGAAACTCGCCGAGCTGATCGATGGCCGCATGAAACAGAACAACCGGCAGCTGGTTCTCAACCCGGAAACCTATGCGCAGTTTCTCAGGCGCAACTATGCCGGTGTACAGACGACGCTGGAAAGCATCGGCGCGGATGGCGCCAGGGTGCGTGCGAGGGTTCGCTTCGACTATCCTTCCGGGGATTCCTCGGTCATGGAATTCCTGCTGACTGAAATCGACGGGGTGTGGAAAATCACCGATGAAATCTATTAAAGTGTCTGGATTCCGGCATTCGCCGGAATGACGATAAAGGATCCGGTCAGCTTCCCCGGGTTCTGCAAACCTTTATTTCCGGAATCCTCAACTCGCCCTCCGGTTGCTGCCATTCGTCCGCTTGCGGAAGATCGAGAATACCGCACACCGCTTCCCGGTAGGCGCGTAAAAACCTGTCCCGCCCGTAGCGCCGGCTCGCCGCTTCCCGCGCGGCCTGGCTCATTTCAGCAAGTTCTGCCGCAGACTGATCCCTGACAGCACAAACCGCCGCGCGGACCGCCGCGACCGAGTCTTCCTCGATGGAGAAACCGATCCCGCTGACATCGATATCCGTGCCGGGTGTCGTGACCGGCACAAGTCCTGTCATCATGCCGGCAATCACGCTGCCGCAACTGAGTTCCGAAGCGGACGGCAGAACCAGGGCCGCCGAATCGGTGACAATGCGCCGGAACTGGTCCGACAGGGTATCTATCCAGTCGATGGTATCGATATTGGGCAACTCGTAGAGTTCGCGCCGGTAAAGCGACTGGAAGGATTTTTCCCTGGAGACGCGACCGCAAACCGTCAGGTGGCAATCGGGAAGACCGGCGAAAGCCTCCAGCAGCAGATCCAGTCCCTTGTGCACCACGCCGCTCCCACCCAGCCAGACAAACCGGTTTCTGCACTTCTCCATGTCCCTGTCGATGTAGCCGTCGATAGCGGCGGGCGTCAGTTGCGGCAACCGCAGAATGGGCGTGTCCCCGTAGGCATAGGAACTCCTGCTGAACGTACCGCCCCGGCAGGTGATGTAGTCCGCCCGCTCCACGGAGTCATTCGGCTCGACCAGGCGCAGGGGCTTCAGCGCCACCCCGCGCCGCTGCGCCAGTGCGGCATGCCGGGCATAGTTACGGGAATTGTGGATAGTCCAGTGGGAAAACATCGGGTGCAGAATCTTGATGCAATCGGGATCCAGCCGGTCCGCCAGTCGACCGATATTCGAAACGATGTCGACCATGACGTCATAGTCCGTGCCCGGGACGTCTGAAAATTATGCCAGGCGGAAATGTGGGTACGGTCAAACTGCTCGCCGCGCAGCAGCCTCTCGTATACCTGGGTTGCGTAAGAGAGCAGCACCCGACCGCGCACGGGTTTGTCAGGCTGGAGCTGCACAAGCACACTGCCGGGCTGCTGCCCTCCGGTCCTGCCCAGCACGCGCCCGACCAGGCCGCGCAAGGAACCGCTCACAGCCATATCGCTTCTCTTTTGCCGCTTCTTTTTCTGTACATACCCGATTACATATTTTCCGGCTTCAACACCGTACCTTCGCTGCAGGCGGTGACTTTACCACCCCGGCGTACCCGCTGCAGGTATCTGCCGGTACCGGCCCGTACTTGGCCAGCCGCCCGGGCAATGGTAGATTAGCGGCGAATTATACTAATGGATAGTTGAAAACACCCGATACAGATCTCGACCGGCCAGCATTTGGCTCTACAGGTACTGCCCGGACCGGTAGTAGCGGTCCACCTGTTCATATCCTGAGGAAATTATGTCTGCGAACGATATTGCCATAAAGGTAGAAAACGTCAGCAAGGTCTACCGGCTGGGGTCAAAGGAAGAAACGGAAGACTCCCTGATCAAATCGGTCGCCCGGACCATCAAGAGCCCGATCAGGAACTACCAGAAATACCGGTCGCTCTATACCTTTGCCGACCTGGACTTCGACAACCCGGACGCCAATACCGATCCCGGCATCCTGTGGGCACTGAACAAGGTATCGTTCGAGGTAAAAAAAGGCGAAGTCGTCGGCATCATCGGCCGCAACGGCGCCGGGAAATCCACCCTGCTGAAAATCCTGTCAAGGATTACCCCGCCCGCCCGGGGCCGCGTGGAAATACACGGCCGCACCTCGAGCCTGCTGGAAGTGGGTACCGGCTTTCACAATGAACTGACCGGCCGGGAGAACGTATACCTGAACGCAACCATCCTGGGGATGCGGAAAAAGGAAGTGGACCGGAAATTCGATGAAATCGTCGAGTTCTCCGGTGTGGAAAAATTCCTGGACACCCCGGTCAAGCGCTATTCCAGCGGCATGCGGGTACGCCTGGCATTCGCGGTAGCCGCGCACCTGGAACCCGAAATCCTGATCATCGACGAAGTACTGGCCGTCGGCGACGCGGCGTTTCAGGAAAAGTGCCTGAGCAAAATGCAGGACGTGGGCCAGGAAGGCAGAACCGTATTTTTCGTCTCGCACAATATGCCGGCGGTAACGCGCCTGTGTGAACGCGTCATTATGCTGAATAACGGCCGGGTCGCCGCTGACGGCCCCTCCCAGGAGATCGTCGCCAGATACATGCACGAAGGGTCTTCATCCGCAGCCGAGCGGAGCTGGGACGACATCGACAGGGCCCCGGGAACGGATA
>JBHHXO010000005.1:0-30241 GCA_046757125.1 Thiogranum sp. | reverse complement strand
CGTGAACATTGACAAGCTAACTGAATCCGTAATTATCATATTGATAGAGCACTAGGTTGAAGGAGTACTAGAGCTGCTTGGCTTCCGCGATCAGCTTGCCGGCGACATCCTGCCCGTCGCCGTATAGCATGCGCGTGTTGTCCAGGAAGAACAGCGCGTTCTCTACGCCGGAGAAACCCTTGCCCTTGCCGCGTTTGACCACGATGACGTTCCTGGCCTTGTCGACGTCCAGGATGGGCATACCGTAGATGGGGCTGTCCGGGTTGCTGCGCGCGACCGGGTTCACCACGTCGTTGGCGCCTATGACCAGCGCAACATCCGCCTGCGGGAACTCGTTGTTGATTTCTTCCAGGTCGTAGATCTTGTCATAGGGGACACCGGCTTCGGCCAGCAGCACGTTCATGTGCCCCGGCATACGCCCGGCAACCGGGTGGATGGCGAATTTTACCGTGACGCCACGGTTTTCCAGTAGCTGGGCAAATTCCCACACCTTGTGCTGGGCCTGCGCCACCGCCATACCATACCCCGGCACGATGATGACCTTGTCGGCGTAGGCCATCATGACGGCTGCATCGGTGGCGTCGACTTCCTTCATGACGCCGCCGGCATCGCCCTGTTCGGCCGCTGCCCCGGCGCCGGAACCAAAGCCGGAAAACAGTACATTGGATATGGGGCGGTTCATGGCTTTCGCCATCAACTGGGTGAGCAGGGTACCGGCTGAACCTACCACGGTGCCGGCAATGATCATGGCGGCGTTACCCAGCACGAAACCTTCGAAGGCGACTGCCAGGCCGGTGAGGGCGTTGTACAGGGAGATCACTACCGGCATGTCGGCGCCGCCAATGGGCAGTGTCATCATTATGCCGAACAGCAGTGCCAGGCCGAAGAACACCAGGATGCTGAAACTCGAGGGATGTTCGGCACCCATCAGCAGCAGCGCGAAGATCAGCACACCGGCAAATACCAGCAGGTTGAACAGCTGCTGGCCCTTGAACACCAGCGAGCGTTTCATCAATCCCTGCAGCTTGGCGAAGGCGACCATGGACCCGGAGAAAGCCACCGAGCCGATCATGGCGCCTATTACCGCCAGCACCTGGAAAACAGGGGAATAGAAGTCCCCCCCCATCAGTTCCACCGCGGCGATGGCTGCCGCCGCGCCGCCGCCCATGCCGTTGTAGATGGCGATCATCTGTGGCATATCGGTCATGGCGACCTTTTTGCCGGTATACCAGGCCAGTCCGCCGCCGATGGCGATGGCCAGTATCATCCAGCCGAAATTGTGCAGGCCCGGCGTCATGAAGGTGATCAGGGTCGCTACCACCATGCCGGCGCCGGCCCAGACGATACCGCCGCGGGCTGTTACCGGCGAGCTCATGCGCTTCAGGCCGAGGATGAACAACGCCGCCGCCAGGAAATAACTGATATTGATCAGAAGGCTCATTTATTTGGCCTCCTTGCTGCTCTTGAACATTTCCAGCATGCGTTCGGTAACCACGTAACCGCCCACTGCGTTGCCGGCGCCGAGCAGGACACCGATAAACCCGACCAGTACTTCCATGTCGGTCTCGGCGTGCCCCAGTGCAATCATGGCGCCGACCAGCACGATGCCGTGCACGAAGTTGGAGCCGGACATCAGCGGTGTATGCAGAATAACCGGCACCCGTGAGATGATTTCATAGCCGGTGAAGCCCGCCAGCATGAATATGTAGAGTGCGGTGAAACCTTCGATCATGATGCTGATCCCTCGACCTGTTCGCGGGTTGCCGCGTGTCTGATCTCTCCGTCCCGGGTCAGCGTACTGTCCGCGATGACCTCGTCGTCCCAGTCCGGTTTGAATTCGCCGTCGTCGATCATCGGCGTGAGGAAATTGAGCAGGTTCCTGGAAAACATTTCCGAAGCGTGTACCGGCAGCTCGCTGGGGACATTCAGCGGGCCGAATACGATGACATCATTATGGATAATCTGGTTGCCCGGATCGGTCACTTCGCAGTTGCCACCGCCTTCCGCAGCCAGGTCGATAATAACCGCGCCCGGTTTCATCTGTTCGACGACAGCCTGGCTGATGATTTTCGGTGACGGCCGGCCGGGAATGGCAGCCGTAGTAATGACCGCATCGGCTGCGGCGATGTGTGTTTCCAGTACGCTCTGCTGTTTCTGTTTCTCTTCTTCGGTCAGCTCACGGGCGTAACCCCCGGCGCCGTCGGCGGAAACGCCGGTATCAACAAATTTTGCGCCCAGCGATTCGACCTGTTCGCGGGTAGCGCCGCGTACGTCGTAGCCTTCGACCATGGCGCCCAGTCGCTTCGCAGTGGCGATTGCCTGCAGACCGGCTACTCCGGCCCCGATGACCAGTACCCCGGCCGGCCGGATGGTGCCGGCCGCGGTCGTCAGCATGGGGAAGAATCCGCCGTAGCGATCAGCGGCCATCAGGACAGCCTTGTAGCCGGCAATCGAGGCCTGGGACGACAACACGTCCATGCTCTGGGCGCGGGAAATGCGCGGTACCAGCTCCATGGCAAAACCTAGGATGTTGCGATCGCGCATCTGGCGGACACGCTCGGGGTGGCGGTAGGGCAGCATCATGCTGGCTACCGCGGCGCCTTCTTTTATTTGCCCGATTTCGGCTTCCGTGGGTGGCTGGATCTTGAGGATCAGGTCGGCCTGCCGGTACAGCTCGCTGGCGCTGTCGACGATAGTAACGCCCCTGTAGCTGCTGTCGGGATGGTAACTGCCGGCACCGGCACCGGTTTCCAGCAATAACTTCACTCCCAGCTTGCTAAAGCGATCGGCGACGGAGGGTACCAGCGCTACACGGCGTTCACCCGGTTCGATCTCTTTGGGCACGCCCAAATGTATCGGCATCTGTAGATTCTCCAGCGCAGTCCGGCCGCTACTTGTACAGCCTTGCCGCAGGTTTTTTTGTTAATCGTGCCAAATCAACCCCGAGAGGGGGCGAATCCCGCAAAAGGCGGCATGATAGCGGATTCCCGGTAGTGATGAAATGTCCGTAAAAGGTGACAAAAGCGTGAATTCAGCCGCTCAACGGTTTACAACATGCGGATTATTTGGGATAAATGGGGAAACCCCTGTTTCGGGAGGCAAAACGTGTACGACTTGCATCAACAGGTCCTGCGTACCGATGCGTCCGGCATGCCGCTGGAATGGATCAATTACCAGGAAGCGGTGCGCCTGTACCACCTCGACCAGGTGGCCTACAGTTGCGGCAGCCTGTTGTACCGCGTGCACGGCGGAATCTGCGCCCTGACCGGACGCCAGAGCCGGATTGACGTCAATTCCATTATCGCGACCTATGGCAGTAACAAGATACTGACCAGAAACCGCGACCGTTACGTGCCCCCGCTGAATAATCCGGCGCTGTTCAAACGCGATGCCCACCTGTGCATGTACTGCGGAGAACGCTTCCAGACCCGTGACCTGTCGCGGGACCATGTTACACCGATCAGCCAGAACGGACAGGATGTCTGGACCAACGTGGTGACGGCCTGTCGGCGTTGTAATAACCACAAGGCCGGGCGCAGTCCCGAGCAGGCACATCTGGAACTACTGGCGGTACCCTTTACGCCGACACACGCCGAGTATATTTACCTGCAGGGCAAGCGCGTGCTGGCCGACCAGATGGAGTTTCTCAAGGCGCACTTCCCGCGCCGCAGCCTGATGCACGCGCGCCTGAAACTGCTGGCCCTGAACTAGCTGAACCCGGCAATAGCACCTTGAAGGAGTGCCAGGGCTTCTGATTAATCGTCATCCTGTCTTGCTAGAAGTCGGCCTCTTCGATCTGCAGCCAGGCCAGGCTGATATGCCTGCCGAGCTGCTCATCGAACCCTGACCAGTTTGCGTAGGCCCCCAGCGCCTCGGTCACCTGCTCTTTCATTTCAAAGTCGCTCAGGCCTTCGTCGTAGTATTTCTTTACCGTTGCATACAGGATTTCCAGGTAGCGCTGGAAGGTTTGCGGAACCTTGACGTCACCGGTCGGTCCGTGGCCGGGCACATAGGTCTTGCTGCCGGTTTCCATGATCAGTTTGCAGGTCTCGATGTTGCCCTGGATATTGCCGTCGTCGATACGAGGGACGCGGTCGCTCAGTACGTTGTCACCCAGAAACGTGATGGAGCGTTCGGGAATCTCGATCATGATGTCCGACGTGGTGTGGGCCTTGCCGTAGTGGTGAACCTTGAAGCTCATGCCGCCGTATTTAAATACAGCGCCGTTGTCGATAGCCCTGTTGGGGGCGGTGACGCCGGTCCCGGCGGTTTTGCCTTCGGTCAGGCGTTCCATCAGGTCGACCCAGTTCCTGCCTTCGCCAGCTTCGATAAGGGCGATCATGTTGGGGTGCCCGTAAATCGGTGCATCCGGATAGGCCGCCCTGATCGCCTGGTTACCCAGCCAGTGGTCACCGTGAATGTGTGTGTTGAATACGGCGATCACCGGTTTTTCCGATACTTTTTTTATCACGCGCAAGAGCATTTCGCCGCTCTGGACGCTGGCGCCCGGATCGATGACAACAATCCCGTCGCCGGTGAGGACGAACCCCGGGTTGTTCATGAATCCCTGGTTTTCGGGATTGGGCATGCCGAGGGGGCCGTGAATGACGTAGACGTTTTCGGCAACCTGTTCGGCAGGATAATCCCTGACGGCGGGTCCCCTGTCCGCAAGGCCCGGTGTGGAAAACAAAAACGTAACCACCAGTGCGAGCATAGTGATGCCAGGCTTCATGCGGAATCTCCTTGAGCGATTGGGCCGTGTATGATGAGACGTGCGGTGACGGCTGTCTATTTCATTCAGCAACCGGATTTATACGGTTTGTTATCAATATAGACCAGGTTATACCTTTGAAACGGTGAAAATGTGTCTGTCTGGCGGGCTATAGAAAAGCAGTTGCAGGAGGTGCTGGGTGAGCAGGTGCGGCTTTCCGCGCCACGAGCGGTTGGTGGCGGCTCGATCAATCAATCCTGCCGGGTAAGTTCCGGGCAACAGTCCTGGTTCGTCAAGTTGAACCGGGCGAATATGCTGGATATGTTCGCCGCCGAAGCCGAGGGGCTGGAGGCGCTGCGTGAAGCAGATGCGCTGTGCATTCCGCAGCCCCTGTGCCGGGGGCAGGACGGTCAGCAGGCCTGGCTGGTGATGGATTACCTCGAGACCGGTGGGTCCGGCAGTTCCACCGCGCTGGCCGAAGGGCTTGCCGCCGTGCACAGGATCCGGTCCACGCATTTCGGATGGCACCGGGACAACACCATAGGATCCACGCCGCAAATCAACACGCAGGAGGCTGACTGGCTGACGTTCTGGCGCGAGCACAGGCTGGCATTCCAGCTGCAACTTGCGGCTCGCAACGGGGCCGCGACCCGGGCACTCGATATCGGTGAACAGGTGTTGATACAGTTGCCTGCATTGCTTGACGGGCATGAGCCGGAGGCATCGTTGTTACACGGCGACCTGTGGTCCGGGAACTACGCGTTTACACGCGACGGACGGCCGACGATTTTCGATCCTGCCGTGTATTTTGGCGATCGCGAGGCAGACCTGGCGATGACCGAATTGTTCGGTGGCTTCAGCCGGGATTTCCATGCTGCGTACCGCAATGCCTGGCCGCTGGACAGTGGTTATCCGTTGCGCAGGATGCTCTACAACCTCTACCACGTGTTGAATCACTTCAACCTGTTCGGCGGCGGTTATCTTTCACAGGCACAGGGCATGATGGAGTCGTTGTTGAGTGAGGTGCGTTGAAGGATGGAACAGCGGATTTGTCGAGAGGGACTGAATATCGGGGAACCCCCGATTCATTCGTCATTGCGGGTCAAGGCATCGCAATGACGAAGATTTCAGGTTGTTACTGATGGTATTTGCGACTCAGGTCGTGCACCGCTTCAACCATGGCGCCGGCATGCTCGGGATGGATGCCGGGGTGAATGCCGTGTCCCAGGTTGAATACGTGCCCGTCGCCCTTGCCAAAACTGGCGAGCACTTTCGAGACCTGTTCGCGAATGGTTTTGGGTGCGGCATAAAGCACCGATGGATCGAGGTTGCCTTGCAGCGCTACCTGTTCACCGACACGGCGACGGGCGTCCGCCAGGTCGGTGGTCCAGTCCAGTCCCAATGCATCCGCCCCGGTATCCGTCATGGCTTCCAGCCACTGGCCGCCGTTCTTGGTGAACAGGATCACAGGCACCTTGCGCCCGTCATTCTCACGTCTCAGCGTACGGATAATACGTTCCATGGGTCGCAGCGAAAAACGGCAGTAGTCGCCCGGTGTCAGCGCGCCGCCCCAGGTATCGAAAATCATCACAGTCTGGGCGCCCGCTTCGATCTGGGCGTTCAGGTAGAGCGCTACGGACCTGGAGATGGTGTCCAGCAACTTGGACAGCAGTTCCGGACGTTCGTACAGCATCGCCTTGATAGTAGGAAAATCCTTGCTGGAGGAGCCTTCCACCATGTAGGTCGCCAGTGTCCATGGGCTGCCTGAAAAGCCGATCAACGGTACCCGCCCATCCAGTTCGCGACGGATGGTGCGCACCGCGTCCATGACATAGCGCAGTTCTGTTTCCGGGTCGGGCACACCCAGCGCCTCGATCTGCTTTTCGTCACGAACCGGGCGTTCGAAGCGCGGGCCTTCGCCTTCTGCGAAATACAGTCCCAGTCCCATGGCATCGGGGATGGTCAGGATATCCGAAAACAGGATGGCTGCATCGAGCGGAAAGCGTTCCAGTGGTTGCAGCGTGACCTCGCAGGCCAGCTCCGGGTTGGTGCAAAGATCCATGAAACTGCCGGCTTTTTTGCGTGTTGCACGGTATTCGGGCAGGTATCGACCGGCCTGGCGCATCATCCACACAGGAGTGACATCGACGGGCTGGCGTAGCAGGGCTCTCAGGAAGCGGTCATTTTTCAGTTCGGTCATAAGTGCTATTAAACCTGTATAGTCCGGCGAATTCTATAGGCCTGTGTACTCAGGCTTCCGAAAAAGTCGGATAGTCTGTAACAGCCTCTGCGGTTTCTGGATGACAGTGTTTTACCACACCCAATTTGCCCCGAGTGTTAAGTTCGAAGTGCGTCTTCACTTGTGCCGGCGGCTGTCGGAGGGTTGTGATGTCTGTTTTTCAAGCCGTAGGTGCAGCCGAGCATCGCAGACATTTTGCGATAGAGCGAGCGTTTGTCTGAGCGAATCGAAGATTCGCGAGTTCAGCGAGCGCGCAAAATGTCGAGAAGCGCAGGGAACCCGCGTAGCGGGCAAACCTTCGGCTTGAAAAACAGACATCACAACCCTTGCCAAGATCAAAAAAGGCATGTTGTCAGGTGAATGGTGTTGCTAACGCGGCAGGTCCGAAGAACCCATCAAAAACTCATCAATAGCCCGCGCACACTGCCGGCCTTCGCGGATCGCCCAGACGACCAGCGACTGGCCTCGGCGCATGTCGCCGGCGGCAAACACCTTGTCGACAGAAGTCCTGTAGGCATTTTCGCCTTCTGTATCACCTTTTACGTTGCCGCGTGCATCATAGGCCACGCCCAGGTCATTCAGCATGCCTTCCTGAACGGGGTGGACAAAACCCATCGCCAGCAGCACCAGGTCGGCGTCGAGCTCAAATGCGCTGTCTTCAATCTCGCTCATTTGCCAGGCACCCTGGTCGTCCCTGTTCCAGTCGACGCGCACACAGCGGATTTTTTCGACCTTGCCGTTCTTGCCAATAAATTCTTTGGTTGCGACAGACCAGTCGCGTACGGCACCTTCTTCCTGCGAAGACGACGTGCGCATCTTGTTGGGCCAGTTGGGCCAGGTCAGTTCCCTGTTTTCCTGCTCCGGCGGCTTCGGCAGGATTTCAAGTTGTGTAACCGACTTGCAGCCCTGGCGGATCGAGGTGCCGATACAGTCCGAACCGGTGTCGCCGCCACCGATGACGATGACGTTTTTGCCGGTGGCTGTGATGGACAGGTCGGCCGGCACCGTGTCGCCGGCGTCGCGCCTGTTCTGCTGGGGCAGGAACTGCATGGCAAAATAGATGCCTTCCAGGTCGCGCCCGGGAACCGGCAGGTCGCGTGACTGTTCCGAGCCACCGGTCAGGGCAACGGCATCGAAATCTTTCAGCAACTGTTCGGTGCTGATGTCTGCGCCGACGTGGCTGTTGGGTTTGAAGGTAACGCCTTCTGCTTCCATCTGTTCGACGCGGCGGTCGATGTAGCGTTTATCCATCTTGAAATCGGGAATGCCGTAGCGCAGCAGGCCGCCGATACGGTCGCTCTTTTCAAACAGCGTAACCTCGTGGCCGGCGCGCCCCAGTTGCTGCGCACAGGCCATCCCGGCAGGGCCGGATCCAACCACAGCGATTTTTTTTCCGCTCTTGTGCGCGGCGGGCAAGGGTTTTATCCAGCCGTTTTCCCATGCCTTGTCGACAATGGCGCACTCGATAGTCTTGATGGTTACCGGCTCGCCGGTGAGATTCAGCGTGCAGGCCTCCTGGCAGGGGGCCGGACAGATGCGACCGGTGAATTCGGGGAAATTATTGGTGGAGTGCAGTACCCGGATCGCGCGTTCCCACTCGCCTTTCCATACCAGGTCATTCCAGTCCGGAATGATATTGTTCACCGGGCAGCCCTGGTGACAGAAAGGAATGCCGCAGTCCATGCAGCGTGCGCCCTGTGTACTGACATCCTGGTCGCTTAGCGGAATAACGAACTCTTCAAAGTGCTTGATGCGTTCTTCGACAGGCCTGTAGCCGCGCTCCCGGCGCGGGTATTCCATGAATCCGGTTGGTTTTCCCATGACTGGTATTTTTACCCTTTAAAACTGTTTTGCCGCCAGGCGGTTCAAAATCGTTTACCCTGCCAGTGCTTCCGATACGTCTGCCTGCGCCCGTTTCATTTCTTCCAGTGCGCGGCGGTAGTCCACCGGCATCACCTTGACGAATTTCGGTAACATTTCGTTCCAGTTGTCGAGGATGTTGCTGCCGACACTGCTGTTGGTGTGCTGCACGTGCTTCTCGATCAGGCGGCGCAGGCGCAGCGCATCGAAGCGGGTCATGTCAGTGCTGATATCGACCTTGCCATGTGTCTCCAGATCGCCACCCTGGTGCTCCAGCGCTTCCAGCGCCTCGTCTTCTTCCGGGACCGGTTCCAGTTCCACCATGGCCAGGTTGCAGCGTTCCCTGAAACCGTTTTTTTCGTCGAGCACGTAGGCAATGCCGCCGCTCATGCCGGCTGCAAAGTTGCGCCCGGTTTCCCCGAGCACCACAACCACGCCGCCGGTCATGTACTCGCAGCCGTGGTCACCCACGCCTTCGACTACCGCGCTGGCGCCGGAATTGCGCACGGCAAAACGTTCGCCGGCGACACCGCGGAAATAACACTCGCCGGATATGGCGCCATACAGCACTGTATTGCCGACGATGATGTTTTCTTCAGGAACAATCGGACAGTCGGCGGGCGGGTACACGATCAGGCAGCCGCCGGACAGCCCCTTGCCCACGTAGTCGTTGCCTTCGCCTTCCAGCTCCAGGGTGATGCCGTGCGTGACCCAGGCGCCGAAGCTTTGCCCGGCAACGCCGTTGAGCTTGACGTGAATGGTGTCTTCCGGGAGTCCTTCCAGCCCGTAGCGTTCGGCAACGCGCCCGGAAAGCATGGCGCCTACCGTGCGGTTGACATTCGTTACGGCGGTTTCGATTTTCACCGCTTCGCCGCGTTCCAGCGCCGGTGCGGCCTGTTCGATAAGCTTGTTGTCGAGCGCCCTGTCGAGACCGTGGTCCTGTTTTTCGCTGTTGAACAGGGCGACGTCCGGGCCGGTTTCCAGGTGGTGCAGGATGCGCGAATAGTCCAGGCCGCGGGCTTTCCAGTGGTCTATGCCCTTGCGCATGTCGAGCTTGTCGGAACGGCCGATCATTTCGTCCACGGTGCGGAAGCCCAGTCGCGCCATCAGCTTGCGCACTTCTTCGGCAACGAAGAAGAAATAGTTCACTACGTGTTCGGGTTTTCCGGTAAAGCGCTTGCGCAGTTCTTCGTCCTGGGTGGCGACGCCGACCGGGCAGGTGTTGAGGTGACACTTGCGCATCATGATGCAACCCTCGACGATCAGCGGTGCTGTTGCAAAGCCGAACTCGTCGGCACCCAGCAGTGCGCCGATCACGACATCGCGGCCGGTGCGCATGCCACCGTCGACCTGCACTGCAATGCGGCCGCGCAGCTTGTTGAGTACCAGTGTCTGGTGTGTTTCGGCCAGGCCGAGTTCCCACGGGCTGCCGGCGTGACGAATGGATGTCAGCGGCGATGCGCCGGTTCCGCCGTCGTAGCCGGCGATGGTCACGTGATCGGCGTGAGCCTTGGATACACCCGCGGCAACGGTACCTACGCCCACTTCGGATACCAGTTTGACGCTGATGCGTGCTTTGGGGTTCACATTTTTCAGGTCGTGGATCAGTTGCGCCAGATCCTCGATCGAATAGATGTCGTGGTGCGGTGGTGGTGAAATGAGACCGACACCCGGCGTGGAATGGCGGACCTTCGCAATCCATTCGTTGACCTTGTGGCCGGGCAGCTGGCCGCCTTCGCCGGGCTTGGCGCCCTGTGCCATCTTGATCTGGATATCGTCGGCGTTCACCAGGTATTCGGTGGTGACGCCAAAGCGCCCCGAGGCGACCTGCTTGATTGCCGAGCGCATGGAATCACCGTTCGCCATGGGCTGGAAACGCGAGCGTTCTTCGCCACCTTCACCGGTATTGGACTTGCCGCCCAGGCGGTTCATGGCGATGGCGAGCGTAGTGTGTGCTTCCCAGGAAATGGATCCGAACGACATGGCCCCGGTGGCAAAGCGCTTGACGATTTCCCTGGCCGGCTCCACTTCGCCGAGCGGTATCGGGTCGTTCTCGAACTTCAGTTCGAACAGGCCGCGCAGTGTGCGCAGCTTGCCGTTCTGTTCATCTACCAGCTGTGAAAACTCCGTAAAGGTTTTTGCGTCGTTGGCGCGCGTGGCGTGTTGCAGCCTGGAAATGGTGTCCGGCGTCCACATATGATCTTCGCCGCGTACCCGGAAGGCATAGTCGCCCCCGACATCCAGCGCGTCCGCATAGACAGGATTGTGGCCGTAGGCATCGCGGTGCCAGCGCACCGATTCGGCAGCGATTTCCTCGATACCGACGCCCTCGATCATGCTTGCGGTACCGGTGAAGTATTGCTCCACAAAGTCGGACTTGAGACCCACCGCGTCGAAAATCTGCGCGCCGCAGTACGACTGGTAGGTGGATATACCCATTTTGGAAAATACCTTGAGCAGTCCCTTGCCGACAGCCTTGATGTAGCGTTTGTTGATTTCCCCTTCATCGAGATCATCCGGCAGGTCGCCCTTTATGGATGCCAGGGTTTCAAATGCCAGCCAGGGATTAATGGCTTCCGCGCCATAGCCGGCGAGTACCGCGAACTGGTGTATTTCGCGTACCGAGCCGGTTTCGACCACCAGGCCGGACTCGGTGCGCAGGCCGGCCCGCACCAGGTGGTGGTGCACGGCCGAAGTGGCCAGCAGTGCCGGGATCGGGATCCGTTGTGCGGAAACGCTACGGTCAGAAAGGATGAGAATGTTGGATCCTTCACGCACGGCCCGTTCGGCTTCTTCACACAGCGCTGCCAGTGCGGGTTGCATGCCGGCAGCAGCCTGGTCGGCCGCATAGCAGATGTCGAGTGTACGGGTGCGGAAGGCGCCGTCGGTTGCTTTCTCTATGCTGCGTACACGCTCCAGATCCTTGTTGGTAAGGATGGGCTGGCTGACTTCCAGGCGCATGTGTTCGCCGCCGGAATGCAGGCCGAGCAGGTTGGGGCGCGGGCCGATCAGCGACACCAGCGACATCACCAGTTCCTCGCGGATCGGGTCGATGGGCGGGTTGGTGACCTGGGCGAAGTTCTGCTGAAAATAATTGGACAGCGGCTTGGCCTTGCTGGATAACACGGCCACCGGGTTGTCGGCACCCATGGAGCCGATGGCTTCCTGCCCGGTAAGCGCCATCGGTGTCATCAGCAGCTTGATGTCTTCCTGCGTGTAGCCGAAGGCCTGCTGGCGGTCCAGCAGGGTAGCCGGATCACCGGCGTTGCCATCGACATTGGCGGGCAGGTTCTTGAGGTGAATCTGGGTCTTCTCCAGCCAGTCCTGGTAGGGGTGACTGGCGGACAGGGATTCCTTGAGTTCGGTGTCGTCGATAATGCGGCCCTGTTCCATGTCGATCAGGAACATCTTGCCGGGCTGCAGGCGCCATTTCTTGACGATCTTGCTGTCCGGGATGGGTAGTACGCCCATTTCCGAAGCCATTACCACCAGGTCGTCGTCGGTGATCAGGTAGCGTGCCGGGCGCAGGCCGTTACGGTCCAGGGTGGCACCGATCTGGCGGCCGTCGGTAAAGGCAACTGCCGCGGGGCCGTCCCAGGGTTCCATCAGTGCCGCGTGATACTCGTAAAACGCCTTGCGCTTCTCGTCCATCAACGGGTTGCCCGCCCAGGCTTCGGGAATCAGCATCATCATGGCGTGGGCCATGGAGTAGCCGCCGGCCACCAGTAATTCCAGCGCATTATCGAAGCAGGCGGAGTCTGACTGACCTTCCGGTATCAGCGGCCAGACTTTTCCAGGTCAGCGCCGAACAGTTCCGAGGCCATGGAATGGCGTCGTGCGCGCATCCAGTTGACGTTACCGCGCAAGGTGTTGATTTCGCCGTTGTGCGCGATCATGCGGAACGGGTGCGCCAGGTCCCAGGACGGGAAGGTGTTGGTCGAGAAACGCTGGTGCACCAGCGCCAGTGCCGATACCACACGTTCGTCGCGCAGGTCTTTATAGTAGCTGTCGACCTGGTTGGCCAGCAGCATGCCCTTGTACAGCAGGGTGCGGCTGGAGAGCGACGGTATATAAAAGTTTTCGTGTCCCTGCCAGCCGGATTCGCGCACCTGGTTTTCGATCAGTTTGCGGATGATGAACAGCCTGCGCTCGAAGTCGTCCTGTGCCGTGCAGTTTTCACCGCAGCCGATGAACAGCTGGCGCACCACCGGTTCGACATCCTTTACGCTCTGGCCGAGACCGCTGTTGTCAGTTGGTACATCGCGCCAGCCCAGCAGTATCTGGCCTTCCTCGTCGATGAGGCGCTCGATCAGGGCTTCGCATTCGGCTCGCGTCCGGTTCTCCTGCGGCAGAAAAACCATGCCGACCGCGTAGCGGCCGGGTGCCGGCAGTTCGACGCCAAGCGCCTCGCACTCTTCGCGCAGAAAACGATCGGGGACCTGGATCAGGATGCCGGCGCCGTCGCCTGCCAGCGGGTCTGCACCGACCGCGCCGCGGTGGGTCAGGTTTTCCAGCACCTGCAGCCCCTGGCGTACGATGGCGTGGTTTTGCCGTCCCTTGATATGGGCGACAAAACCGACACCACAGGCATCGTGCTCATGGTGGGGGGTATACAGCCCCCGTGTTTTTGGAAAAGCCCCGTGACTCATGTCTTTCCTTTGTAACCTTTTCATTAATAAGGCGATTATTTGCCCGGCGCGCGCGACACCGCCCACTCCCTGCGAGGTAGTGGCGGTAACCTTCGGCAAAAATCGGGCCGGAAAGAATAATGGAGAAGCGCTTTTTTCGCCAGCGTTTTAGGCGTTTAACCCTGTTTTTTATGCGGAAGGGACATTCCGGTTCAGGGCGTCAGCCCGGGGTCACCGGCTACCGAGCTTCCTGGATTGCGTTGTGGACAGTTTGCAGGGTGCGTGGCCAGGGTTTGCCCTTGCGTATCGCTGCCGGCAGGCCGGCGCGCGCATCGATCGCAGCCTGGCGGGACGGATAGATGCCGTAGAGAAGCACGTACCACTCGGCATTCTTGTAGAGGCCCTTGTAAATGGCGGCCTGGCTGATATCCAGGTGGTGGTGCTCGAGGTAGCGTGTGATGGACTCGGCATTGCGCGAACCAAGCAGTTGCAGAGTGAACGCGGTTTCCGGTTGTTGAAGCAGCCAGCGCTCATCATGGGGCAAGGGTTCCGGTGTTGCGACCGGCTGTGCGGTGGCTGCCGAAGCAGGGGGATCTGCCGGTGCCGGTTCGGGGGCGGCGGAGGTTACCGCTGCGGGGGTTGTTTCCCTGGCTGTTTCCGGGGCGGCGATTCCTGCGGGAGATGGAGGCGCGACCTGCGCGTTGTCTATAGCGTCCGCCCCTGAAGCCGGTTCGGGGGCTGCCTGGGTCATGGCCGGGGAGGTTTGCCCGCCTCCGGTTGCAGGCGGTGATTTGGCGCCGCTGCCTGCTGTGGGTGGTGTTTCAGCGGGTGATTCCGGTACACGGTCGGTTTCGGATGCTTTCAGACCGGTTGCCACCATTGCCAGAGGGGTGTTCTTTGCGTCAGGTGCGGCCTGCTGTGGCTCGCCCGGCGTTGTTTCGATACTGTCATTGTCATTACCGCCAGAGGGATCAGCGGGAACGGGTGGCTCTGCAGGCGTCCTGAGCGGTGCGGGTGCCGGAATGGCCAGCGGCCGCTCTTCCATTGCGATCTGTGCAGCGGGCGCCTGGTCCGTGACGGGAGGATAAAGTTTGTGCCAGCCCAGCCAGACAGCCAGGATCAGAATAGCGGCACTGCCCAGACCCCATGTCAGGCTGCCGACCTTGCGCGCACCCTGGCGTACGCGTACGCGCTTGCTCCCGGCGCGGGCCTGGTGTTCCTCCAGGGCCTGGCGTGCGAGCTCGTTGATGGCCGCCGGGCGGCCGTCCGAGGCTTTGCAGATGGCGCGGATTTCGGTTGCGGTAAACGGGTTTTCCCCGCTGTAACCGGCTACCGCGAGCCGGTACATGAGGTAGGAAGCCGTTTCTTCTTCCGACATGCGCGGCATTTCCAGCAGCTGGGTAGAGAATTCCAGCTGCTTCTGTTCGAGCGCCTGCCGGTGGCTTTGCTGCGCTTCGGGGGTACCGAACAGTATCAGGCGGACCCGGTTGGCATTGCTTCCTTCAAGCAGGGCGCACAGGCGTTCAAATGCGTTGCTGTCCAGGTGCTCCGAATTATCGATCACGATGACCAGTAGCTGGGAGTTGTCTGTGCGCGCGGCCCATTCGGCAAGCAATTCCTGTTCGCCGGCGGGGGTTTCGCTTTGGAGGGTGTCGGCCAGGCGTTGTGGGAAGCGGTCGAATTCATCGCCATTCAAAAGGCACATGCGCCACTGGCTGTTGGCCTGGCCGGTAAAACGGCTCAGCAATGTGGTCTTGCCGCTGCCGGCCGGGCCGGCGACAAGGATCACCGAGTCACCGAACTGTGTCAGGTGGGATAGCAGGTCAAGACGCTGCATGAGCGTCGTACCGCCATAGAAGAAGCGGTTGTCGATGGTGTTTGCAAAGGGCTCGCAGGTGAGAGAGAAGCTTTCCATGTAGCTCCCTGTGTCCGGTGCGGCGTTAAAGCCTTTCACGACCCGGCCTGCATGAATACAACCTGGTAGCCTTTTTTCAATTGCGCATCCCGAATTGCCAGCATCGCTTTTTCAGCGCTCTCCCTGTCTACATAATGATCGCGCACCATGCGTCCGCCGGAACCCTGGAAACCCCACTCGCGAACCAGCGTCCAGCCGTCGAGTAGATCCTCCTGCAGGTGCAGGTGGTAAAACTTCGGGGGGCCGGCTGCGCCGGGCGGGATTTGCATGTAAATGCGCATGGTGTGTTTCTGTTTTCAGGCCCTGGATCAAGTCAGTTCCCCCGGGTGATAGACCCGTGCGTGTTCCTTGATCGCGTAGCGATCGGTCATGCCGGCGATATAGTCAGCGACAGCGCGTGCCTGTCCGCTCTCGCCGCTCCGGGCCTTAAGCTCCGTGACCTTGAGCTGGGCTTCATCCGGTAGCAGGCACGGGTCGGTAAAGAACGCCTCGAACAGCGCGCGAATAACCCGTTCCGCCTTGACGCTCATGCGGTGCACCCGATAGTGCCGGTAAAGATGATTGCGCAAAAAGCGTTTCAGTTCCAGGTTGAGTTCACGCATCCGGTCGCTGAACGTGATCAGGGCCTCCGGGTGCTGGCGAACGGCATCCAGGTCGGCCGGGGCGTGCAACTCGAGCCGGGACATGCTGGTCTGTACCAGATCGGTTACCTGGCAATTGATGAGCCGGCGCACAATTTCGTGGATGATACGACGTTGTGACAGACGCGGGTAGAGCTGTTTTACTTCCTCGTATTGCCGGTTGAACAGCGGAACTTCGTTCAGCTGGTCAATATTGATCAACTCGGCGCGCAGGCCGTCGTCCACGTCATGGCTGTTGTAGGCGATTTCATCCGCGAGGTTGGTAAGTTGCGCTTCCAGGCCCGGTTGCTGCCTGTTTAAAAAGCGCTCGCCGACTTCGCCGACTTCGGCAGCATTTTTGACCGAACAGTGTTTGAGGATACCTTCGCGGGTCTCATAGGTAAGGTTCAGGCCCGGAAAGTCAGCGTACTTTTCCTCCAGTTCGTCCACTACCCGCAATGACTGCAGGTTGTGTTCGAAGCCTCCGTAATCTTTCATGCATTCGTTCAGGGCGTCCTGTCCTGCATGACCGAACGGTGTATGCCCGACATCGTGGGCCAGCGCGATGGCCTCGGTCAGGTCCTCGTTGAGCGACAGCGCGCGGGCAATGGAGCGGGCGATCTGGGCGACTTCTATAGAGTGTGTGAGGCGGGTGCGGAACAGGTCACCCTCGTGATTGACGAAAACCTGGGTCTTGTATTCCAGCCGGCGGAAGGCGGCGGCGTGGATAATGCGGTCGCGGTCACGCTGGAATTCGCTGCGGTAACTGGGGGCGGGTTCGGAATAGCGTCGTCCCCGGGAAACAGCGTCCACGGTGGCATAGCGCGCATGTTGTCCGGTGTCGTTCAGGTCGTGAGGCCGGGTGCTCATGAGCCGCTGAGCGGTAACTTGTGCTCGAGTGTCTGGTGCAGCAGTGCGCTATCAAAATCAGCGCAGACCTTTGCCCGGCCTATGCCGTCCAGCAGAATCAGCCGCAGTCCGCTGTCCAGCGCCTTTTTGTCGACCGCCATCAGTTCCAGGAACTGCTCGCGGTCCATGCCGACAGGGGCATCGACCGGAAGCCGCGCCTGGACCAGCAATGTACGGATACGTTCGACATCGCCGGCGCTGATCCAGCCGTGGCGGGCGGACAGATCCGCCGCCATGGCCATTCCTGCGGCGACCCCCTCGCCGTGCAGCCAGTTACCGTAACCCATGCCGGTCTCGATCGCGTGGCCGAAGGTGTGGCCCAGGTTAAGCAGGGCGCGCTTGCCGCTTTCGCGTTCATCGGCGGCAACGATGTCCGCCTTGCAGCGGCAGGAGCGCTCGACGGCATATATCAGCGCTTCCGTGTCGCGCGCCAGTAGCCGCTCCATGTTCTTTTCCAGCCAGGTGAAAAATTCGGCATCCCCGATCAGGCCGTATTTGATGACTTCCGCGATACCGGCCGAGAGCTGGCGGTCGTCGAGTGTATCGAGCGTGGCGGTATCCGCCAGTACACAGCGTGGCTGGTGGAAAGCGCCGATCATGTTCTTGCCGAGCGCGTGGTTGACGCCGGTTTTTCCACCCACGGAGGAGTCCACCTGTGCCAGCAGGGTGGTGGGTAACTGTATGAAGTCCACGCCGCGCTGGTAGCTGGCGGCGGCGAAGCCGGTCATGTCGCCGACCACGCCGCCACCCAGTGCTACCAGGCAGCAGTTGCGGTTGAAGCGCTTTTGCAGGAGGGCGTCGAAAATCAGGTTCAGGATTTCGAGCGTCTTGTATTCCTCGCCGTCCGGCAGGATGACCTGTTCGAGCTGGTAGCCGGACAGCGCCTCGCGCACACTTTGCAGGTACAGCGGTGCGACGGTCTCGTTGCTGACGAGCATGACCTGTCGGCCGCGGATGTGTGGCTGGTACAGGCTCGCCTGCGAAATCAGCCCCGGCCCGATATGGATGGGGTAGCTGCGCTCGCCAAGTTCAAGTTGCAGGGTCTTTGTCATAGGCATCGGAAGGGATTGTACTTATATTTCCTCGCTATGCCGGACTATTTTTTTCACCACATCCTGTACCCGGCAACCATCGGTCTCTATGACCCAGTCAGCGACTTCACGGTACAGCGGGTCACGAATTTTCATCAGCTCCCGTAACGTTGCCTCCGGGTCCTCCGTCTGCAGCAACGGCCGGTTGCGGTCACGAGCGGTGCGTTGCAGCTGCTGTTCAACGGATGTGCGCAGGTAGACAACCTGTCCGCGGGAGGCCAGGTGCTGCCGGTTTACGCTGCTCAGGACGGCTCCGCCACCGGTAGCGAGCACGATGCCGCGCCTGCGCGTGAGCTTGTCGATCATCTCCTGTTCGCGCTTGCGGAAGCCTTCTTCCCCCTCCAGTTCGAAGATCAGGGGGATGTCGACGCCGGTCTGCGCCTCGATGTTACGGTCGCTGTCGACGAATTCCAGCCCCAGGGTGCGCGCCAGCTGGCGGCCGATGGTGGATTTGCCGGCGCCCATGGGCCCGACCAAAAAAAAACTGCCCGACGTATTCATGTCGGGCAGTTTTGCCAGAAAGTGGAGCCGGGTACAAGCAGGAATTAATTCACGCTCATGCCCTGCTTGATGATTTTCGGCGTTACGAAAATCAGCAGCTCCTGTTTCTGGTCGGTTTTGGCCTCTGTTTTGAACATCCAGCCGACGCCCGGCAGGGAGCCAAAGAAGGGCACGCGTTCCGTCTGCTTGCCTTTCTCCTGCTCGTATATGCCACCGAGTACCAGGGTCTCGCCGTTGTCGACCAGTACCCGCGTGCTCACGTTCCGGGTATCGATACTGGGTACGCCGTTGAATACCTGGCCAACGCTGTCCTTGTTGACCTGCAGGTCCATGATGATGCGGTCATCCGGCGTTATCTGCGGTGTTACGTCGAGCTGCAGTACAGCATCCTTGAAGCTGACCGAGGTCGCGCCGCTGGACGTTGCTGCCTGGTAGGGGATTTCCACGCCCTGTTGAATGGTGGCTTTCTGCTGGTTCGAGGTAATGACGCGCGGGCTGGAAACCACTTCACCGCGGTCTTCCAGCTGCATGGCGCTGAGTTCCAGCTGGATCAGGGAGCTGCCGATCTTGCCCAGCGCCAGTCCCAGCGAGCCGGACGGGTTGGCAACCGGCAGGTCGACCAGCAGGCCGTCATTGCCGCTGCCCGCGGGTACTTCGAAACCGGGTGCAGTGCCGTAGTTCACCTGCCCTGGCTGGGTACCACCACCAACAATGAAGTTACGGCCCTTGCTTGAGTTGCCGCTGGCGCCGAAGCGTACACCCAGGTCGCGGGAGAAGTCATTGTTGGCAATGACAATCCGCGATTCGATCAGTACCTGGCGTACCGGGATATCCAGCAAGGCGACCATTTTACGGACTTCTTCCAGCTTTTCTGCCGTGTCCTGCACCAGCAGGGTATTGGTGCGTGTATCGATAGTGGCCTTGCCGCGCTCTGACAGCAGCGAGCTGTCACCGCTTTTCAGCAGGTCAGCGAGGTCGGATGCCTTGGCGTAGTTGACCTGGATGAAGTCTGAATACAGAGGTGCAAGTTCCTCGATCTGTTTGTGCGATTCAAGCTCCAGCTTTTCGCGAGCAGCGATTTCCTCACTGGGTGCAATCAGCATGACGTTGCCGTTGTCACGCTTGGCCAGGCCTTTGGTCTTGAGCACGATATCCAGTGCCTGGTCCCAGGGGACATTCTGCATGCGCAGTGTCAGGTTGCCGGATACCGTGTCGCTTACCACGATATTGATGCCGGTAAAGTCGGCCAGCAGCTGCAGTACCGAGCGAACCTCGATGTCCTGGAAGTTCAGTGACAGGCGTTCGCCGGTATAGCCGAATTCCTGCTTCTTGCGCTGTTCCTGTTTTTCCTTGGTGGTTTTGCGGATTTCAACGGTGAACTGGTTATCCGACTGGTAAGCCAGGTGATCATATTCGCCGATGGAGCTGATTTCTACGCGTACGCCGTCGGCATTGGCTTCGGTATCGATTATTTTTACCGGCGTGGCGAAGTCCGTAACGTCCAGGCGGCGCTCCAGCTGCTCCGGCAGGCTGGCGCCTTTCAGTTCCAGCACGACCCTGCCGGCCTGCTGGCTCATGTCCACCGGCATGGCCGGGTTGGACAGGGTCAGCACAATACGCCCTTCACCCTGATCACCGCGCCGGAAGTCGACATTGGTGACGGCGGCCGCTGCGGATGAACCCGTTGCAGCAGCAGGAGTGGAGGGAGCTGCGGCAGTCGGGGTGGCGGCGGTACTGGTTGCACCTGTGCTACCCAGCACAACAATGATCTGGTCACCTTCCGCGCGTGTTTCGTAGGGCACCATCTCAAACAGGTTGAGTACAACCCGGGTGCGTCCCTTGACTTCCACTGCGGTAATGCTCTTGGCGGGTCCGATGCCGATGGCCTGCGACCGTTTGGTGAGTTCGCTTTTGGTCGCAGGAAGGTCGAATGCGATACGTGCCGGGTTGTCTATCGTAAAGCTTGCCGGATTCGAGGCTGGCTGAGTGAGTTTAAAGGTGATCTGCACCTGGTTGCCGGGGAGCCCCGCAAAGTTGATTTCCTGCAGGGCATTAAGCGGCTGTGCCTCGGCGGCACGAGCACTGTTCCAGCTGCCCAGCAGCAGGAAAACCGCAAGCAGCAGGATCCCGTTTCCAAGCAGGCGTTGCATGAGGTGCATTGCGTCTGGCGCGGAGTTCCGGTTCATCGGTATCGCGTTCATCGTTTTTATCTCCAATTACTCACTGAGTGCCAGTGCAGCCTGGCGTTCCATCCATCCCCCGAGGCCATCTGGTACGATCTCGGTCAACTCAACTTCCGATTCTGTAATTTGAACGATCTTGCCGTAATTCTGGCCCAGATAATTTCCGGGCTTGACGCGGTGAATGGTGCTGTCACTCATGCGTACCAGCGCCCACCATGCGCAGGCTGTCGAGCGGTTCGGATTCCAGTGGTTCCCTGCCGCGGTTGAAATCAGGCGTGATGCCTGTGCCGGACCCGGTGGCAACCTGCGATCTGGGTGCAGAGTAGACCGGCGGCGTAAACGGGTCGCGATCTCCGACAGCGGAGTAGAGGTGCGTTTCATACGGAGCGAACTCCGGCAGCGGCTCGATTTTGGCGTGCTGGCGGGATTTCACTTTTTCGACATAGCTGTGCAGATCTTCCTTGTTGTTGCCACTGCAGGCCGTCAGGGTGCCGGCTACCAGACAGAAAGATACGGCCAGCGTTATTTTCTGCAGGCGAATCATTTGGCGCCTCCTTCTTCTTCGTCCAGGTAGCGGTAAGTCTTGGCAAGAATGCTCATGGTCAGCTCGCCGTCATCAGCCGGTTCCATGCTGATGTTGTGAACGGTGACAATGCGTGGCAGTGCAGCGATGCCACTGATAAAGTTGCCGAACTCGTGGTACGTGCCGTTGACCCGGATACTGATCGGTAGTTCCGCATAGAATTCCCTGGGTACCTCGTTCTTGGGCTTGAATAACTTGAATTCCAGGCCGGCGGCCAGGCCGGTCTGGGAGATGTCGACCAGCAGTTCGGCAACCTCGGTCTTGTTGGGCAACTGGCGGAGCATGGCGCCGAAGGATGCTTTCATTTCCTCGAGTTGCTGTTCATAGGCCGCCAGGTTGGCGGCTTTCCTGGCCTTGGCTTCGAAGGTCTGGCGCAGTTCCGTTTCCTTTTGCTCGGCCTTCTCCAGGCGGACGCCCTGGTCCTTGATATCGAACCAGTAACCCAGTCCCAGCACGGTAACAAATACGATGCCGGTCAGGGCCACGCGGGCCGGCAGCGGCCAGTTGGCGACATTGCTGATATCGAGATCGTTCAGGTCAGAGAGATTCATCAGCTTTGCTCCTCCCCGCTTTTCCGGGGCGGCGTTGCCTGCCCGGCGCGCAGCACGAATTCGGCCGAGCGTTTGTTTTCGTTGTCCCTGGTCTTTATCACATCAAGTTGCGGCTGGGCCATCCAGTCCGAGCCGTCGATGTTACGCATGTAGGCGGATACGCGCGCATTCGATTGCGCCACGCCGCGCAGGGTAAGCGCGTTACCTTTCTGCGAGATCTTCTTGAGGTACAGGCCGTCTGGCAGGGTATAGACCAGCTGGTCCATGAGGTGGACGCTTTGCGGGCGGCTGTGCTGCAGTTGCTGGATGATGTCCATGCGCGCCAGCAGAGCGGTTTTGGTTTTCTCCAGATCCTTGATTTTCTTTATTTTCTTGTCGAGCGCAGCAATCTCGGTGTCCATGAACTTGTTGCGCTGGTTCTGGTTTTCGATGCGCCCTTCCATTTGCATGTGGGCCAGCATGACCAGCAGGGCGCCGAGGATTGCAACACCGCCGCTGACAACGGCGAACTGTTGCTGTTGCTGTTTGCGACGTTCGTCACGCCAGGGTAACAGGTTAATGTGTGCCATCAGTCAAAACTCCTCAGTGCCAGTCCGCACGCTATAAGCAGCGCCGGTGCATCATTGCTCAGCGACTGTGGTTTGACCTGTGAAGCCAGGGACATGGAGGCGAACGGATTGGCGACCAGAGTTTCGATACTCAGGCGCTCCTGGATCAGTTCGGAAATGCCCGGTACCGATGCGCTGCCACCGGCCAGAATGACCTGGTCGACGCTGTTGTACTGACTGGAGCCGAAGAAAAACTGCAGTGAACGGCTGACTTGCTGGCACATCGCTTCCTTGAAGGGTTCCAGCACTTCAGGTTCATAGTTCTCCGGCAGGCCTCCCTGGCGCTTGGCCATACCGGCTTCCTCGTAGGAGAGGCCGTAGCGGCGCATGATTTCTTCCGTGAGCTGTTTGCCGCCGAATACCTGGTCGCGGGTATAGATGAGCCGGGTATCGTGCAGGACGTTGAGTGTTGTCATGGTTGCGCCGACATCGATCACAGCGACTGTTTTTTCCATGCCCTGGTCCGGCACCTGTTCCAGCAACAGCTGGAAGGCGTTTTCGGTGGCGTAGGCTTCGACATCGACAACCCGGGTATCCAGGCCGCCGCTTTCGACGGCGGCGGTCCGCATATCGACGGTTTCCGTGCGGCAGGCTGCCAGCAATACATTGACAGTATCGGGGTTGTTGTCGGTCGGACCCAGGACTTCAAAATCCAGGCTGACCTCTTCGAGCGGGTACGGGACGTACTGATCCGCTTCCAGCTCGATCTGGCTGTGCATTTCGTCGTCGGACAGGCTGTTCGGCATGGGGACAACCTTGGTAATGACGGAAGAACCCGCCACCGCGACGGCTGCGCCCTTGATGCGGGCACCGGAGCGTTTCACCGCTCGCCTTACGGCTTCGCCGACGGCCTCGACATCAGTAATGTTTTTTTCGACTACGGAGTTGGGTGGTAACGGCTCTACTGCGTAACTCTCGACGCGATAGCGGTTCCCATGGCGGCTGAGTTCGAGTAGCTTGACGGCTGAGGAACTGATATCCAGTCCTACGACCGGTGGAGTATTCCGTGTAAACAGTTGCGCGATTTGCACCGTAATTTCCCTTTAATTCATTGCAATTGCAATGTATTGATACTGTTATGGATTAGAGAGCAACAACAAATTCTTGTCAACAAACAGCTCTTTATCCTCTTGGGTTCGATTCGATGTATCGGACGCTTTATACTGAAGTTTAGGAATCCCGTTATTTTTAATTTGAACCTGGTCACATCCCTGCCAAATTTATGACACTTCCCCTCAGGATATTGCGATTTGTCCTCGCCTCCGGTTTTGCGGCCTTGACCGCCGGACTGATCGTTGCCGCGGCTGCCTGGTTGTATATAACGCCCCAGTTACCCCCCATAGAGCGGCTGAAAGAGGTGCAGCTGCAGGTCCCTTTGCGGGTTTACAGCGCCGAGGGTGAATTGATCGCTGAATTTGGCGAGCAGCGCCGGGCGCCGGTTCGCTACGCTGATTTGCCGCGCACGATCATCGACGCTTTTCTCGCCACCGAGGACGATCGCTTCTTCCAGCACCCCGGGGTGGATTATCACGGCCTGTTGCGTGCCGCGGCAAAGCTGGTCAGTACCGGTGAGAAGCGTCAGGGCGGCAGTACCATTACCATGCAGGTGGCGCGTAATTTTTTCCTCAGCAGCGAAAAAACCTACCTGCGCAAGCTGAAGGAAATATTTCTTGCGCTGAAGATCGAGCACTACCTGAGCAAACAGGAAATCCTCGAGCTCTATCTGAATAAAATCTATTTCGGGCACCGGGCCTACGGGGTTGCGGCGGCCGCGCAGGTTTATTACGGTGTTCCTATCGACCGGCTTAGCGTAGCGCAGATCGCCATGATCGCCGGTTTGCCCAAGGCGCCTTCGTCCAACAATCCCATCAGCAACCCGCAGCGCGCCCTGCAGCGCCGCAACTACGTCCTGGGCCGCATGTATTCGCTGGGCAGCATCGATGCGGATCAGTACCGGGCCGCCCTGGAGGAGCCCGATAATGCCAGGCTGCACAGCGCCACAATCGGCGTGAAGGCACCGTATGTGGCGGAGATGGTGCGTAGCTACATGCTCGAGTCGTTCGGCAAACAGGCCTACACGGCCGGCTACCGCGTGACGACGACCCTCAACGGCGCGCGCCAGCGTGCGGCCAATGCGGCGGTGGCGACCGCGCTGCTGGATTACGACCGCAGGCACGGCTACCGGGGTGTGTCGCGCCGCGTGGAACTGATGCCCGATGCCGGCGAAGACGAGCTTGCGACGCTGCTGAAAAACGACAGGCCGATAGGCGAAACCATCGCAGCGCTGGTGCTCGAGGTCGGAGACAGGTCGGCGCGTATTTATATCGCGGGGCACGGGTACGCCGAGCTGGACTGGGATGGCTTGTCGTGGGCGCGCCGTTACGAGTCAGTCAACCGCCGCGGCCCCGAGCTGAAATCTGCCGGCGAGGTGCTTGCCAGTGGCGATGTCATCCGGGTGCAGAGCCTGCCGGAAGGCCGCTGGCAGCTGGCCCAGATTCCCCAGGTGTCAGGCGCCCTGGTCTCCCTGAATCCCCGCGACGGGGCGTTGCAGGCGCTGGTGGGTGGGTTCGATTTTTACCAGAGCAAGTTCAACCGGGCCACCCAGGCCCAGCGCCAACCGGGATCCAGTTTCAAGCCGTTTGTGTATTCTGCGGCTCTCAACAAGGGTTACACGGTAGCCAGCCTGTTTAACGATGCCCCGGTTGTGTTCGACGATCCGTCGCTGGAAACGACCTGGCGGCCGGAGAACTACAGCGGGAAATTCTATGGCCCGACGCGCATGCGCGAGGCATTGACGCGGTCACGCAACCTGGTATCCATCCGGCTGGTACGGGCGATCGGGCCGCGTTACGCCGCCCGCTACGCGCGCCGCTTCGGGTTCCGGGACGAGCAGATGCCCAAAGACCTGTCGCTGGCCCTGGGGAGTGGTACGGCAACCCCGATGGAGATGGCGCGCGCCTACAGCGTATGGGCAAACGGCGGCTTTTACGTCGAACCCTACTATATCCGGGAAATACGCGGTGCCCAGGATCAGGTGATTTACAAGGCCAACCCGGCCATCGCCTGCATGGATTGTGAAGACGAAAAACCGGCGCAGGAGCAGGAGCCGCTGCCGGAGGAGCAAAGTGCCGGAGTGGCTCAGGACACAGGCGACGACCGGATTGCGGTAGAGGATGAAGGTGAAGCGCCACCGGTTTACGCACCACGGGTGGTGGATGCTGCCAATGTCTATCTGATTACCTCGATGCTCAGGGACGTGGTCAGGCGTGGCACCGGGCGTCGCGCCATGGCGCTCGGGCGCAAGGATCTCGCGGGTAAAACCGGTACCACCAACGACCAGCACGATGCCTGGTTCTGTGGTTTCAATGCCGAACTGGTTACGACGGTGTGGGTCGGTTTTGACCGGGTGCAACCGCTGGGTAACAGCGAGACAGGCAGCCGTGCTGCATTACCCATGTGGGTCGATTACATGGGGCAGGCATTGCAGGGTGTTCCCGAGGCGATACTGCCGCAGCCACCCGGCCTGGTAACGGTGCGTATCGACAAAAAAACCGGCCTGCGCCTGCCTTCCGGGCAAACGGGCGGGATGTTTGAACTGTTTCGTCCGGAGCACGTACCGGAGCGCTACAGTGAGCGGAACGAGGGGCAGGGGAGCGAGGCCGGCAGTGGCGGGGTAGCCGAACCATTGTTTTAGCCTGTATTTCCTTGTGGCCTTTGCGTCTTTGCGGTTCGAAGTAAAATAATCTGGCGGCCATGGGGGCCATGGATCATGGGCAAAAGCTCGGGACGTGATCAGCAGATGCGGGCACGCATTGCACAGGAGGCTGCGCGCCTGATGGCCGAAGAAGGTGTGCAGGATTACTATGCTGCCAAACGCAAGGCCGCGCAGCACCTCGGCGCACCGGATACCCGCAACATGCCGAGAAACGATGAGGTCGAGGTTGCGCTGGAAGAATATCAGCGCCTGTTCCAGGGTGAACAACAGGCCGGTCATTTGCAGGCCATGCGCGAGGCGGCCGTGCAGGCCATGCGCTTTCTTGCCGACTTCAATCCGCGCCTGGTCGGCTCCGTACTGAGTGGAACCGCAGGTCAGCACGCGGATATCAACCTGCACCTGTTTGCGGACACGCCCGAGGAAGTCGGCCTTTTCCTGATGGAGGCGCATATCCCTTTCCGGTCGGCACACAAACGCATGCGTATCGGCCGGGAGGAATGGCAGGAATTCCCCTCCTGTGAATTCCTTGCCGGGGACCATGCGGTCGACCTGGTGGTATTCCCGCGCGAAGGACGGCGCGAAGCACCGCGCAGCCCGGTGGATGGCAAGCCCATGCAGCGGGCCGGCCTGGAAGAGGTCGAAAGACTGCTCAGGAATTCCTGATCACAGGTGTGGCGCCGGTTTGTAGTGTTTGGGGAAACCGCTGCGCGCCACACCGGAATCCACCGCGGCTTGCGCGACGGCGGGTGGGACGAAGTCCATCAGCCGCGGGTCGAACGGTGTGGGGATGATGTAGTCGGGACCGAATTCGAGGCTGTCCTTGCGGTAGGTCGCGAGGATTTCCGGCAGCACGGGTTCATGCGCGAGGGCGCGCAGGCCGTTTACAGCGGCAATCTGCATCTCGGTATTGATGGCGCGCGCGCGCACGTCCAGTGCGCCGCGGAATATAAACGGGAAGCCCAGCACGTTGTTTACCTGGTTGGGGTAGTCGCTGCGGCCGGTGGCCATAATGATGTCGTCGCGCACCTTGTGCGCCAGTGCCGGGTTGATTTCCGGGTCCGGGTTGGACAGGGCGAATACGATGGGACGGTCGGCCATGCTCGCCAGCATGGCTTCGCTCACCAGGTCCGGCCCGGAGACACCGATGAAGATATCCGCGCCCTGCATGGCGTCCGCCAGGGTAACGCGTTCGGTTTCGACCGCGAATTCCTGTTTGTAGATATTCAGGTCGGTGCGTTCGGTGCGAATCACGCCGTTGCGGTCGATCATGAAAATGTTGTTGCGGGTTGCGCCCAGCTGCAGCAGCAACTGCATGGACGCAATGCCTGCGGCGCCCGCACCCAGGCAGACGATGCGGGCATCGGCCAGCGGCTGGTTTCTGATTTCCAGGGCGTTGAGCAGGCCTGCGCAGATAATAATCGCGGTGCCATGCTGGTCATCGTGAAATACCGGGATGTCGAGTCGTTCGATGAGTGCCTTCTCGATTTCGAAACAGCGTGGTGCGGCGATATCTTCCAGGTTGATACCGCCAAATCCGCCGGCAATACGCGCTACGGTATCGACAAAATCATCCGTGGCCTGTGCATCGACCTCGATATCGAATACATCGATATCGGCAAAGCGCTTGAACAGAACCCCTTTGCCCTCCATGACCGGTTTGCCGGCGAGTGCGCCGACATTGCCGAGCCCCAGCACGGCAGTGCCGTCTGAAATCACAGCGACCAGGTTGCCCTTGCCGGTGTAGCGATAGGCGGTGTCCGCATCGGCGGCAATCGCGCGCACCGGTGCCGCGACACCCGGGGTGTAGGCGAGTGACAGTTCCTGCTGCGTGGTGCAGGGCTTGGTGACATGGGTTGCGATTTTTCCGGGTGTGGGGAACTCGTGGTAGTCGAGGGCTTCTTTCCTAAGGTCTTTGAACATGTGGTTTCCAGTGCCGGCCGCAGCCGGGCATTTATTGGTCAGCGGACAACTTTCAATGGCTGTCCGGTTCGGGGCTCGCCGCCGGGGTAGAGGTCGTTCAGCAGGCGCAATTCGGATTCCGCATAGCGCGGGATGGGTGATATTTTCGCCAGCAGGCTGAAATTGATATTGGACCTGGCTTTGGTGATGCTCAACCTCAGGCCGGTAGCCAGTTTTTTTTCCTTCGCAGAGAGATGGTGATAGCTGCGCGCCACGTCCCGGAATACGCCGTCAAACAGTTGCTGGTTGCTGGCGCTACGGCTGACGCCGGTAAACAGGTAGGCGCGCTGGTTGTCAAACAGGACAATGATGCGCGCAGTACGCTTGCCAAAGCCGGTACTCACCGGGGCGCTGACGGTGTAGGCCCTGAATCCCTTGACGTTCAGCGGCTCGAGCTTGCGCAGGTCACGCAGGCCTTTTTGCCTGAGGTAGTCACTGGCTTTCATCTGTCCGGGCAGCGTATCGACCTCGACCTGCATGAAAGCGGCCTCATCGGGCGCAGTCGCGAGCAGCCGGTCGGGGCGGTTCTCGATCGTCCAGCCTTTGGCAAAGACCAGGCCGAAGTTCAGTGGCTTGTGGTAGAAGCGGTTTGCCTTGACCATCCCGTCGTTTTCGCCGGGTCCAAAAGCAAGGCCGTCCAGGTGGCGAAGAAATTCCGCGCGGCCGGTGCGTGGTTCGGCGCCGGTTCTCAGATGGTTGGCCTCTGCGATCACTTCCTGCAAGCGTTTATCGTTGTCGGGGTGAGTGGCGAATACGCCGTGGTAGGCGCGCGCTTTGCGCCCTTCTTCGCGTGCCCGCTGCTGTTCGAACAGTTCCTGGTTCTTGAGCACGCCGATGACTTCCAGCATGGCCTGCGGATCGTAGCCGGCGCGCGCAAGGTACTGGGCGCCGAGGCGATCCGATTCCAGTTCCTGTTTACGTCCGTAGCCGCTCAGCATCGCCTTGCCGAATACGTTAAAAAGATCCTGGCTGGCCGGTACGCCGGTCGCTGCGCCAATAATGGTGCCGGCGATGCCGGTAGCGGCGGAGGCGCTCTGCTGGCGTACCGAATGACGCGCCGTTACGTGCCCGACCTCGTGCCCGAGTACGGCCGCGAGTTCTGCTTCCGAGTTGAGGTAGGCGAGAATGCCGCGTGTTATGTAAATGTAGCCGCCGGGCAGGGCGAAGGCGTTCACTGTCGGAGAGTCGATAACGGTAAAACGGTAGTCCAGTTGCGGGCGGTGGCTGACGCGCGCGATGCGCTGGCCGACCTGGTTTACGTAGGCGGCCAGTTCCGGGTCGGGATAGACCGACATTTCTTCCAGCATCTGCTGGTGGTATTTCGCGCCGAGGCTGATTTCGTCGCTTTCCGACATGAGGACGAAATCCTGTTCCCCGGTGACAGGATTGGTTGCACAGCCCTGTAGCAACAGCAGGGCCAGCAGGCTGCTCAACAGGACAGTGAATCGCACAACGCGCATAGTGATTTCCGCAGGTGGTCTGCTGCTGATTTTACAGAATGTTTCTCAGTCGATAAATTGCAGCATCAGCGGATGATGAACGGTCACGCGCAATTCGCCTTTGGTGTTGAATGCCCAGCCGCGCACCTCAATCGTTCGCCCCACCCAGTTGCGGTCCGGCGGGGCAGGAAACCAGCGCATATCCTGGTCGGGAATGCGCACGGCAAAACGGCCCTCCAGGTTTATCCAGAGCGCCCCTCCGCCCCGGTTGACGCGCACCACGCGACCTTGCACGCGTTGAAACCCTTCGTCACGCAGACCCAGATCGGTGGATTGCCTGGCGGCATAGGCGGGCTGGCCCCATACACCGGAACCCGCGGCTTGCGCTGCTTTCTCGGCTTGCTGATAACAGCCGGTAAAACGCGTGTTGGGCGGTATGATGACCATCCAGCCCATGCCTTCGCGCAGCAGCTCGGCGGACAGGTTACTGTCATCCGGCAGCCACAGGTTGGCCAGTTTGCGGCCGTACCTGTCCGTTTGCTGTTCACCGTAGAGCAGGCGGGCCCGGTTGCCGTGCCGGAACAGCAGCTGGCGCAACCGGTCCCGTGCCCGGATCGCCAGTGGCTGGGCGGGTTTGTTCTCGCGCGCGACTTCCGGTGTGTTTATGCCAATCAGGCGGATTTTTCTGTTGTCGCCGAGTATCAGCGTGTCGCCATCGCTGACATAGCG
>JBHHXO010000004.1:0-30309 GCA_046757125.1 Thiogranum sp. | reverse complement strand
AGGGAAACGCCGCTGCGACGCCGACGCATGCCGACGCGCTTCAGTGGCTCCGGGCTGTGCCCGGCAGCAATCGGTAACTGCGCAACGAGTCCGGCATCATCCAGCTCCAGCAAGCGCGCATAGGCCTTGATATACTCGCGCAGAAACGTTGCCGCAGGCAACTGCGCCTCGTCGCCGGCCTCGATAGCCTGCACTACCTCCGGGCGCAGATGCAGTTCAGACGCCACGCTCTCGACCGTGCGCTGCTGCTGTTCGCGCGCCTGGGCCAGTCTTGCCCCGACTGCTGCAAGTCCGCTGCGCTGTGTCTGTTCCTGTTCCACCACGTCAGCCCTAGCGCCCACCCTGCTTTTGCTCCCACTCGACGAGTGCCTGGGCCTCATCCGACTCCGGGTAGCGGTTCTTGAGCACCAGCGCGTAGCTGGACACGGCATCCCTGTCGCCCAGGGCGCTCTCTGCCCGTACAGCTATCCACAGGTACTTCGGCGTGAGCGGCGCGACCTCCTGCAAGCGCTGCAGGTAGGCGCGCGCGGCAAGATATTTTTCCTGCGCAAAACTTATTTCAACCATCTTGCGCAACGCCGGTGGATACTGCGGATTCGACTGCAGGGCCTTGCGGAAATAGGTGTCGGCCAGCAGGAGGTCGGGGCGCTTCACCGCACAGATTCCCGCATTGGTATAGAGCGTCTCCGGGTAGCGGTAGAGTGGGTCCTTTACCGCCGCCATAAACATCTTGTCGGCCTCTTCCAGCCGACCTTTCCTGCACAGGAACTGCCCGTAGTTATTCAGCGTAAGCGGGTCCTTGCGGTTGATATGATAAGCCTTGCGGTAGTGTTTACTGGCCAGATCGTCCTCACCGAGCCGTTCGTACAGGATAGCCATCGAGGTATGCGCAACCTGCAGGTCAGGGTTCTGCTTCAGCGCTTTTTCGAACTTCTCCATTGCCGCCTCGTACATCCCTTCGCGCATGTACTCGATGGCCAGCTGGGTGTTCACTTCGGCAGGATCACCCTTTTCCTGTTCCACGAACCGGCTCTTGTTCGATGAACAGGCACCGAGCAGCAATACTGTTGTCACCAGACATACGACCAATCCACTTCGCATCAAATCAACTCTCCGTTGTTGCAACGACCAGGCGTTCCCGACGCCTGGTCCGGTCCTGAAAATCCCCCGCCAGCTGCCCGCAGGCCGCATCGATATCGCCACCGCGTGTCCTGCGGGTAATGGTCACGATGCCGGCGTGGTGCAGAATGTCACGAAAACAGTTGATTCGCTCTGCACTGCTCCTGCGATAGCGCGTTTCCGGAAAGGGGTTAAAAGGGATAAGGTTTACCTTGGAAGGCACGTGACGCAACAACCCGGCCAGCGCGCGCGCCTGCCGGTCACTGTCATTCACGCCTTCCAGCATGACATACTCTACGGTAACGCGGCGCCGGCCCTCGCCCACGTAGTCTTTACAGGCCTGCAATACCTCACTGATCGGGTATTTTCTGTTCAAGGGCACCAGCTCGCTGCGCAGCGCATCATCCGGGGCGTGCAATGACAACGCCAGGCTGATGTCGGACGCGGACGCCAGCTGTTGCAAACCGGGCACGACACCCGCTGTACTCAGGGTCACACGCCGCTTCGACAGGGCGTAGGCAAAATCATCCTGCATCAGGCGCGTAGCCCGAATCACGTTGTCAAAGTTAAGCAGCGGTTCGCCCATGCCCATGAACACCACGTTGGATACCGGCGCCGAACCGTCCGCGCGCAACAGGCTGCCGGCCATCCATAACTGGCCGATGATTTCGGCGGTCGACAGGTTGCGGTTATACCCCTGCCGGGCCGTCGAACAGAAACTGCAATTGAGCGCGCAACCGACCTGGGAGGAAATACACAGGGTGGCGCGCCCCTCTTCCGGAATATAGACAGTCTCGATGCGATTGCCGTCCGCCAGCCCGAACAACCATTTGCGTGAACCGTCGGCGGACACCCGGTCAGCGGCCACTTCCAGCGCGCGCACCTCGGCAACCGATTCGAGCTCGGCGCGCAACGCCTTGCCAAGGTTGGTCATGGCATCGAAACGATCGACGCCTTGCTGGTGGACCCACTTGAGTACCTGTTGGGCACGGAACGGCTTGTCACCACGGGCTTCAAACCAGGCCGCCATTGCATCCCGGTCAAAATCCAGTAGATTTACTTTTGCCTTGTCGCTGCTGCTCATGATTTCGCTATGGGAACCCGCGGGCACGGCTAAACCCCCTAAAATTCTGCTACTTAGCCGCTCGAATCGAATAGCGTAGTGTACATTCCCAGGCCGGATTCAGGCAATCGGGAATGATGTCGCAGTTCGGCAACGGATTTTTCCCTGCAGACTGCGGCGCACACCGGGGCGGCAGCGATAACCTGGTGTTATTACGGGGTATTCCTCGAAAAAAGGCCGGCACAGGCGACGCCTAGGTGCGCTCCTCGATCCAGGCCATCTGGATCGCCTCGAGAATCTTCTCCCCGGAATGCTCCGGGTCGTCGTCAAAGTCTTCCAGCTCCAGCACCCGGCTGCGCAAATCCACGAAGCTTATATGCAGGGGATCGGCGTCGGGGTATTTTTCGTCGAGCTCGATAGCGATATCGAGCGAATCTGTCCACTTCAGGCTCATCAGTTCGCTCCCTAGTGATTCTCGCTGACCATGTTGATGGTGTATTTGGGAATCTCGACCACCAGATCCTCACCGGCCACCTTCGCCTGGCAACTCAAACGTGAATCCGGCTCCAGGCCCCATGCCTTGTCCAGCAGGTCGTCTTCGTTTTCATCCGATTCCTCGAGCGAATCGAATCCTTCGCGCACATAGACGTGGCAGGTGGTGCAGGCGCAGGATTTTTCACAGGCGTGTTCGATCTCTATGCCGCTCGCCAGTGCTGCGTCGCAAATGGTCGTACCCTGCTCTGCCTCAACCACGGCACCTTCGGGACATATTTCTTCGTGTGGCAGGAAAATTATCTGCGGCATTGTTCTTCCAGCAAGCTATTTGAACTCATCGACTGCGTGCCCCGCCATCGCCTTGCGGATATTGGCGTTCATGCGGCGATCCACATAGGCTGCACTGACCGACTCCAGTTTCTCGATGGCTTTCTTTATCGCCCGGTGGTCCCCGTCAGCGCGCCGGGCGGCCAGTTCAGCCGCGGCCTGCTCAATGGCACTGAGTTCCCCGGCGCTGAGAAAACTGTCGGCATCCTGCTGCATGGCGGCCCGCAGGGCTTCCAGCACCCGGTCCGCTTCCACCTGCTGCTCGCGCAGACGGCGCGCCTTCATATCGTCTTCGGCGTGATCCATGGAATCCCGCAGCATGTTCTCGATTTCGTTGTCCGATAAACCGTAGGATGGCTTGACTTCAATGTGCGCCTGCACGCCGCTGGTCTGCTCCTCGGCGGTAACGCTCAACAGGCCGTCGGCATCCACCTGGTAAGTAACGCGGATACGCGCGGCGCCCGCGGTCATGGGCGGCATGTCGCGTAACTCGAAGCGCGCCAGCGAGCGGCAATCCTCCACCAGTTCGCGCTCGCCCTGTACGACGTGCAGGGCCAGTGCCGTCTGCCCGTCCTTGTAGGTGGTGAACTCCTGCGCCCGGGATACCGGTATGGTGGTATTGCGCGGAATGATTTTTTCGGTCAGGCCGCCCATGGTTTCGACACCCAGCGACAGCGGGATAACGTCGAGCAACAGCATGTCGTCTTCCGGCTTGTTGCCGGCCAGAATATCAGCCTGGATCGCGGCGCCGACAGCGACCACCTTGTCGGGGTCGATATCCACCAGCGGTTCCCTGCCGAAGAACTCGCCCACCATGGTGCGCACCTTCGCCACCCGCGTGGAACCGCCCACCATGATTACTTCCCTGATAGCGGCCGCATCCAGGCCGGCATCGCGCAGGGTACGACGGCAGGGCCCGAGGGTTTTGCGTACCAGGGGTTCAATCAGTTCGTCCATGTGCCGGCGGGTCAGTGTGCCCTGCCATGCTGTCCCGTCGCCCAGCTCGACACGCATCTCAACCTGTTCGCTGTCGGTAAGCGCTTCCTTTGCTTCCCGCGCGCTCAGCAACAGCCGGCGCTGCATGCCGTGGTCGGGATCGTCGTCCAGGCCGGCCTGCTCCATCACCCAGGCAGCGATGCTGCGATCCATGTCATCGCCGCCAAGGGCGGTATCGCCGGCGGTGGCCATGACTTCAAAGACGCCCTGGTGCAGGCGCAGGATAGAGACATCGAAAGTACCGCCGCCCAGGTCGTAGACCGCTATGATACCGTCCGACCCGCGGTCCAGGCCGTAGGCAACGGCAGCCGCGGTCGGTTCGTTCAGCAGACGCAGGACATTCAGTCCGGCCAGCCTGCCGGCATCCTTGGTGGCCTGGCGCTGGGCATCGTCGAAATAGGCCGGCACGGTAATCACGACGCCGCTCAGCTCGCCACCCAGCGTCTGTTCGGCGCGCTGCCTGAGCTCGGCGAGGATATCCGCGGATACCTGCACCGGGCTGCGCTCACCGGCAGCAGTGCGCAATAACGGCATACCCGACTCACCGGCCACGAATTCGTACGGCAGCACCGAACCCAGCCGCTTGATATCCTCGACGCCACGCCCCATGAAGCGCTTGACGGAAACGATGGTGTTCAGCGGGTCACTGGCCGCCTGCTGCAGGGCGGCCGTACCGACCTGGTGCTCACCCGTGGCCAGGTAACGCACCACCGAAGGCAGCAAATGACGCCCTTCCTTATCGGGCAGTGTTTCAGCCACGCCGCTGCGCACGCCGGCAACCAGCGAATTGGTCGTACCCAGGTCGATACCCGCCGCCAGCCGGTGTTCGTGTGGCGCGCTCGCTTCGCCCGGTTCTGATATCTGTAGCAATGCCATTAATAAAGCTCGTCTTCCAGGTCTGCTTCCAGTTCCTGCACTTCGCTCTGCAGGCGCATAAAATACTGCATCTTCAACACCAGTGTAACCGCTGTCCCGATTTCCCCGCCGGCATCCAGCACCCGGGCAAGCTCCGCTTCCAGCGCCCGGTACTGCGCCTGGATTTCACGCGCGAGACTGTCCAGCGCCTGCAGGGGATCATGCTGGTTTCGTATCGCCCCTAATGCTTCCCTGAGTCCGATCTGCTGCATCAGGAATTCCGGATCCTGGTGCGTGCTCTGCTGGTCCTCGATTACGTGGCCGCGCAGCTCCAGCAGGTAACGCCCGCGTCGCAGCGGGTCCTTGAGAACCTGGTAGGCCTCGTTGATGTGCGTTGCCTGCTGCATGGACAGGCGCCGTTCCTGGTCACCGGCACTGGCATAGCGATCCGGGTGTACAGTGCGCTGCAGGTCCCGGTAGCGTGCATCCAGTTCCGCCCGCTCCAGCACATACTGCTGCGGCAGGGAAAACAGCTCGAAGTAATTTTTTGTCAGGGTAGACGACATGGGAGTCAACAGCGTTTTGTCATTGCGAGCGTAGTGCGGCAACTTTTACCGCCCGGCACCAGTTTGAAGCGATTGCCGCGGCGCTGCGCGCCTCGCAATGACGGATTAATCAGAACGCCCCTAAACGTTAAAGCTTTCGCCACACCCGCAGGCGTCCTTGACGTTCGGGTTATTGAATATAAAACCCTCGTTGAGTCCTTCACGGCCAAAATCCAGTTCGGTGCCATCAATGTATACCAGGCTCTTCGGATCGACAAAAATCCTCACACCGTGCTCTTCGAACACCATATCCGCGGCATCAGCCTCGTCGACAAACTCCAGCACATAGGCCATGCCCGAACAACCGGAGGTACGCACGCCGAAACGCACGCCCACGCCCTTGCCACGCTTTTCCAGGTAGTTCCTGACGTGCTCTGCCGCAGCCGGCGTTATGCTGATCGCCATCAGTGCGCCGCCCATTGAACTGAATTGAGATCGACACCGTCCTTGTACATGTCCCACAGCGGCGACAGGTCGCGCAGCTTGTCTATCTTGCCGCGCACCAGCTGAATGGTGTAATCGATCTCTTCTTCCGTGGTAAAGCGCCCGATGGTAAAGCGTATGGAACTGTGTGCCAGCTCGTCGTTACGGCCCAGCGCACGCAGCACGTAGGACGGCTCCAGGCTGGCACTGGTACAGGCCGAGCCTGAAGATACCGCCAGGTCCTTCAGCGCCATGATCAGGCTTTCGCCTTCCACGTAGTTGAAACTGATATTCAGGTTGCCGGCAATGCGATGATCCAGGTCGCCGTTGATATAGACTTCCTCGATATCCCTGAAGCCGTCAACGAGTCGGTCGCGTAACACCGCAATGCGCTCGTTATCCGCCGCCATCTCCTCTTTCGCAATACGGAAAGCTTCGCCCATGCCGACGATCTGGTGGGTCGGCAGGGTACCGGAACGCATGCCGCGCTCGTGCCCGCCACCGTGCATCTGAGCCTCCAGGCGCACGCGTGGTTTACGGCGCACGTACAGCGCACCGATGCCCTTGGGGCCGTAGATCTTGTGCGCGGAAAAAGACATCAGGTCAACCTTCAGGGCCTGCAGATCGATCGATACCTTGCCCGCACTTTGCGCTGCATCGACGTGGAAAATGATCTTGCGCGCGCGGCAGATCTCGCCAATCGCCCCGATATCCTGGATGACTCCGATTTCGTTATTGACGTGCATGACGCTGACCAGAATCGTGTCTTCACGCAGCGCCTCGCTGAACTTGTCCAGGTCGAGCAGGCCGCTCGGCTCGGGATCCAGGTAGGTCACTTCGTAACCTTCCCGCTCCAGCTGGCGGCAGGAATCCAGAACCGCCTTGTGTTCCGTTTTTACAGTAACGACATGCCGGCCTTTCTTCTGGTAGAAATGCGCGGCGCCCTTGATGGCCAGGTTGTCTGACTCGGTGGCACCACTGGTCCAGATAATCTCTTTCGGATCGGCGTTCACCAGCGCCGCCACATTACGCCGCGCCCCTTCGACCGCCTCGTCGGCCTGCCAGCCAAACTCGTGCGAACGCGATGCCGGGTTACCAAACATGCCCTGCGGGGTCAGAAAGGAGCACATGACTTCCGCCACACGCGGATCCACGGGGGTGGTCGCCGAGTAGTCGAGATAGATGGGTGTCTTCACAGTCATATTTATTACACCTGTCGCAATATTTTAAACGCTCTACCAGCCGGCCGCCTGACCGGCTTTCTGTAACCATTTGATCTGCTTGTCCAGCGCAGCCAGCAAGGTATCGACATCCGCTGCGGTCGTATCCTTGCCCAGACTGACGCGTATTGCGCCGCGCGCAACGGCCGCATCCACGCCCATTGCCAGTAACACATGACTCGCTTCACTCTTGCCACTGGCGCAGGCCGAACCACTGGAGACCGCTATGCCGGCACGGTCAAGTTGCATCAGCAGCGTCTCGCCATCAATCCCGGCGACCGCCAGCTGCACGGTATTGGGCAGGCGTTCGGCCTCGCGCGCAAACACGGTGATCTCCGCGTAGCGGGCCAGGCCCTGTTCCAGACGGTCACGCAGACCGCGTGTATGGGTGCTGCGTTGTTCCAGCTGCGTTCTTGCCAGTTCGGCAGCCACCCCGAAACCCACGATGCCGGCCACGTTCTCGGTGCCGGCGCGCAGGCCTTTTTCCTGGCCACCGCCGTATACTATCGGCATCAGCTCCAGCGATTTGTCGACGATCAGTGCACCGACGCCCTGGGGCCCGTAAATCTTGTGCGCCGACAGGCTGAGCAGCTGCACGCCGCTGGACGCGAAATCCAGCCTGATCCTGCCGGCCGCCTGTATGGCATCAGTGTGAAAAATCGCACCGGCTGAACGCGCCCGGTCTGCCAGCGCGGCGATATCCTGGATAACACCGGTTTCGTTGTTTGCCATCATCACGGAAACCAGGCGCGTATCGCGATGCAGTTTCTCCGCCAGTGCCTGTGTCGTTACCCTGCACTGGCTGTCGACCCCGATCAGATCCAGCTGCCAGCCCTGACCGGTCAGCGCCTGCGCCGCTTCCAGCACCGACGGATGTTCAATACGGCTTACCGCGATCCGTCCAGCCGCCCGGTCCGCAGTCACCGCGTGCAACGCCAGGTTATTCGCCTCGCTGCCACCCGCGGTAAAAATCACCTGGGTCGCCTGCACACCGGCAAGCGCCGCAACCTGTTCCCGGGCGCGATCCACCCGGGCGCGCATTGCCCGACCGAACTGGTGCGTACTGGAGGGATTGCCCGGCAACCCCGCCATACATTCCGTCATCGCCTCGAGCACGCGTTCATCCAGTGGTGTGCTGGCGTTGTAATCCAGATACAGTTTCATCCAGCGCGTCCCGGACAGTCAGACAGGATCAACGGCCCTTTCACCGGCCGCAACGCTTACGGTTACGGTTACTGCCTGTGTGTCCGCCTCGCCCCCGGCAGCCTGTCTGGCCAGGCCCTGTTCCACCAGCTGGCCCACCGAAATACCGCTCAGAAACGAATACACCTGCTCGCTCAGTTCGGTCCACAGGTCGTGTGTCAAACAGCGTTGACCGTGCTGGCAATCGCCCTTGCCGCCACAACGGGTGGCATCGACGTGCTCGTCAACAGCCGCCACCACCTCCGCAACCGGGATGTCATGCGCCGACCGGCTGAGCGAATAACCGCCCCCCGGTCCGCGCGTGCTCGACACCAGGCCGTGCTTGCGCAAGCGGGTAAACAATTGTTCCAGGTAGGAAAGCGAAATACCCTGGCGCCGGGAAATGCCCGCCAGTGTTACCGGACGCCGGTCGGCGTGCAACGCCAGATCCAACATCGCCGTTACCGCGTAGCGCCCTTTGCTGGTTAATTTCATTCCAACCTGTCCTGACTCAAGTCTCGGAAAACGCGATCAAAATGCCATAACCGAGTAAAACAGTCAAGAATTATCCGGGTTGGGTTTCAGGGGTTTTTCGGGTTCTTCACCGGTTTCAATGGGTTCCGTACTGCAGGCACTTTCCAGCTCGCAGGCATCCAGGTCGGGCAGCTGCAAATCGGCCACCTCGGCGCCCAGGCTCTTCAGCCCGCGGCACATGTCTTCCAGCCGCTTGTCCATAACGTGAATGTGATCCAGCATGTTGTTGATGGCGTTGGCGACCGGATCCGGCGCGTCCTTGGTACTGCCGTAGGCATCGAAGCCCATTTTCTTTGCAATCGCCGCCCGGTGCTCGGGTTGCTCGCCCCTGTCACCACCCACCACGCGTCCCGGTACGCCCACCACCGTGGCATCTTCAATGACATCCTTCAGTACCACTGCATTGGAACCAATGCGGACGTTGTCGCCGATATGCACCGGCCCCAGCACCTTGGCGCCGGCGCCGATAACGACGTTGTTGCCCAGCGTCGGGTGGCGCTTGCCCTTGTCCCAGCTGGTACCGCCCAGGGTAACACCGTGATAAAGCGTGCAGTCGTCGCCGATCTCGGCCGTTTCACCGATAACCACGCCCATGCCGTGATCGATAAAAAAACGGCGTCCGATCTGTGCACCGGGGTGTATTTCTATGCCGGTATACCAGCGTGCGACGTTGGCAAGAATACGCGCCAGCCACGGCAGCCCGTTACGCGCCAGGGCGTGGCTGAGCCGATGCGCCAGCACCGCATGAATCCCGGGGTAAGTGGTGAGCACTTCAAAGCGGGTACGCGCCGCCGGATCGCGCTCAAAGACGCAGCTTATATCTTCCTGCAATCGATCCCACATAGCTCACCTGAATAAAAAACGGGTTTGTTCCGGTTTGCGCGCCAGTGCCGCAAACGCAGTTTATTATAGGCCCGGCAACGACCGGCGCAAATTCAGCGCGTCTTCCTGTTGGTCGCTGTGAGAATACCACGCAGGATGTTTATCTCGTTTTGATCCGGCCGCGCCCGGTTAAACAGGCGCCGCAAACGCCGCATCAGCTGCCGAGGATTGTCCGGGTTGAGAAATTCCAGCTCCACCAGCGTCTGCTCCAGATGGGTATAGAACTGCTCCATCTGGGTCATACTGGCGTAATCAACCACAGGCTCGTCCGGTTTTCTTGCCGCGCCGGCCGCCATCCTGAGCTCGTAGGCAATGACCTGCACCGCCGCTGCAATATTCAGCGAAGGGTAATCCGGATCAGTGGGGATCTGCACCAGCTGGTGACAACGATCCAGCTCTTCGTTACTCAACCCGCTGCGCTCCCGACCGAACAGGATGGCGACACGTTCAACATCGGGCTGCCGGTGAACCAGCTCCGCACAGCCGCGCGGCTCCAGCAGGGGTACCGGCAGGGTGCGACAGCGGGCACTTGCGCCGATGACAAGATCACAATCGGCAATGGCCTCGTCCAGCGTGCTGAAACACCTGGCAGCGGCCAACAGGTCATCGGCCCCGGATGCGCGTGCCGTGGCTTCCGCGCTGGGATACTGCCCGGGTTCAACCAGACACAGCGTGCCCAGGCCCATGTTTTTCATGGCACGGGCGGTAGCGCCGATATTGCCGGGATGGCTGGTGTTTATCAGTACGATTCCTGGTTGTTTCATTGGCGATTTCCGGGAAAGTTATACCCGCACTACACCCTGTCAAACGGAAAAGGCATGGCCGCAGCAATGTCCGGCAAACCGGCCGCCACCATGACTAGGCGGTCAAAGCCGATGGCCACCCCGGCGCAGTCCGGCAAACCGGATTGCAATGCAGCCAGCAGATGCGCGTCTACCGGGAGCGCAGCTTTCCCCGCCTGTTCACGGACCCTGTTCTCATCCCCGAAGCGCTGCCGCTGTTGTTCCGCATCCGTCAGTTCGTGAAAGCCATTGGCCAGTTCGATACCATTTATATAAAGTTCGAAACGCTCCGCAACCGGAACCGCCCCTTGTCGAACCCGCGCCAGCGAAGCCTGGCTCACCGGGTAATCGTACACAAAGACGGGCTGATCACCGAGCCCGGGTTCCAGACAGTGCGTTACCAGCAGGTCGAGCCAGGGATCCAGCGTCTGCTCATCCATGCCCTGCGGCACCTCACCCAGCTGCTGTTCGGCGCAGCGACGAAAGTCAGCGACCTTGTCTGTCCAGGGATCAAGCCCGGTGCCATCGCGGAACCACTGTCGGTACGTGATACGTTTCGCCGGCCGGTAATCCAGGCGGCCTTCCAGCACAAACGCGAGTAGCGCGTCTATCTCGTCCATCAGGGCCTGGTGGTCCATGCCCGGCCGGTACCACTCCAGCATCATGAACTCCGGATTGTGCCGCCTGCCCAGTTCGGCATTACGGAAAACGTGCGCGAGCTGGTAGATCGGTCCACTGCCGGCCGCGAGCAGACGCTTCATAAAGAATTCGGGGGAGGTATGCAGGCATAGCGGCAAACCTTTACGACTGCCGGGAGCGGTGTAAGCGCTAAGGAACGATTCGATAGCCGGGTCGGTGCTGCCGGCACGGGATAGCAGCGGGGTGTCGACTTCCAGCACGCCCTGCTGCGTGAAATAGGCGCGTATACGCGCCAGCAGCGCGGCGCGCAGCTTCAGGGTATGCGGACCGGCGCAGGGCCGCCAGAGGTCTGCGTCGACCGGGTCAGTCTTTGGCACGGCCGACGTATTCGCCGGTACGGGTATCGACCTTGATAAACTCATCGATATCGATAAACAGGGGCACACGCACTACTGCACCGGTTTCCAGCGTAGCCGGCTTGCCACCGCCGCCGGATGTATCACCGCGCACACCCGGATCGGTTTCGGTAACTTTCAGCGTCACAAAGTTGGGCGTGGCAACGCTGATCGGCGCACCGTTCCACAGGGTGACCACGCAGGTATCCTGCTCTTTCAGCCACTTGACCGCATCGGCAACCGCAGTCGCATCTGCGGGCACCTGCTCGTAACTGACCGGATCCATGAAATACCAGAATTCACCGTCGGTGTAGAGGTACTGCAACTCGGTTTCCATCACATCGGCCGCTTGCACGGATTCGCCCGATTTGAAAGTCCGCTCGATGACACGTCCGTTTTTCAGATTGCGGATCTTGACGCGGTTGAATGCCTGCCCCTTGCCGGGCTTGACGAACTCATTTTCAATAATGGAGCAGGGATCGCCATCCAGCATGATCTTCAACCCGCTCTTGAATTCGTTTGTACTATAGGTCGCCATTGAGCATCCTTTGTGTTGCAATCCGGAAAAATCAGGACGCGTATGATAACCCGAAGCATTCAACTACAACAGTCGCAGGGGTGGCAGACCCTGCTGGGTCAGGCGATTACCGACCCGGAGGATCTACTGCGCGCCCTGCATCTCCCGTTGAGCCTGCTGCCCGCCGCCCTGCGCGCCGCTTCCGGATTCAGGCTGCGCGTGCCGCACGGTTTCGTGGCGCGCATGCAGCCGGGAGACCCCGACGACCCGTTACTGCGCCAGATCCTGCCGCTGGGAGAGGAACTCCTTGCCACGCAGGGATACGGCAGCGACCCGCTCGCCGAACTGGATGCGATGCCGGTACCGGGTGTACTGCACAAGTACCGGAAACGGACCCTGCTGACCATCACCGCGGCCTGTGCCACACACTGCCGCTATTGCTTCCGGCGCCACTACCCCTACAACGCTGCCAATCCCGTGCGCGAATACGCCCGGACACTGGAGTACCTGCAGCGGCAAACCGACGTCAACGAAGTCATTCTCAGCGGTGGCGACCCCCTGACCCTGTCCGACCGGCGCCTGGCCGGGCTGGTAGCGGAACTCGAATCTGTTCCACACCTGCAGCGCCTGCGCATTCACAGCCGGGTACCCGTCGTGCTGCCGGAACGCGTGGTTCCGGAACTGCTGGCGTGGATGACGGCCACGCGCCTGCAGCTTGTGCTGGTTATTCACAGCAACCACGCCAACGAAATCGATACCGGTGTCGCCGCCGCCATGCGGCAGCTGCATGCGACCGGCATCACCCTGCTTAACCAGTCAGTATTGCTGCGCGGCGTTAACGATCATGCCGGAACGCTCGCCGAACTGAGCGAGAAACTGTTTGCCGCCCGGGTGCTTCCTTACTACCTGCACCAGCTCGATCCGGTTCAGGGCGCTGCCCATTTCGCGGTGGATGACCACAAAGCCAGGAGCCTGCTGGAAGAAATGCGTAACGCACTGCCCGGCTACCTTGTGCCGCGACTGGTTCGCGAACACGCGGGACACCCGTCCAAGACACCTGTTTGAGCATAAAATACAGCAAGTTATAATTATTCTCGTCGCAGTCGTCGCGAGCCCCATCCGGGACCGGCAGACACAGCCGCCGGTCCGCAACAAAAACCACGCCTTTGCATCCATTCAGTTTTAGCGCGGCGGGACGATAGCCCCATCGGGAAGCGGTGATGACCGGACCGGACAGCCGTCAGGGTCTTACCCGCCAATAGCAACAACAGCCAGCGGACACGACACCCATGCAACTTCATGTACCCAATCGAACAGCACCAAAAAGCGGCTCCTTCGACAGTAACCCCGCCAGCGTAAAAAAATGGATCGACAATCTGCCGATGGCCAATATCGGCGCAACCACCCGGCTGCTGTTTGAAGCCCTGACCGATCTGAACCACCAGGATATCCCGGCGCAGCAACGTTTCAAGGCACTGGAACTGCTGTACCGGCCGGTACGCTACGTGACCGAACGAATGAAGAAACACTATGTCGGGCAATCGCTGCCGCTGTCCGACAGTAACCTCAAGATCGCAAGACTGTCGCGCGAAATCTCGCACGCGCTTGCGACCGGGTACAAAGTGCTGGTTATGGAGCAGATTGCGGGCATCGGGCGCAAGGACAGGAAACTCCTGATCACCGCCATACACCGTTCCATCAAGCAATTGAGCGCCGTCCTGCTCAAGGCCTACCAGGTCTACGAGCCCTACCCGGATTCGGTCTGGCTGGAAGTGCATTCGCTGTACCGCTATGCGGAGAGCAACCGCCTGCACAAAACCAGTGTCGCTGAAGAACAGGCACCCGAGGGACGCACCTCCACCATTGCGGATGCCTACAAGCAGATGCTGCTGCTTGCACTCGCCTGCCCCTACCGCCTGCGCCACAGCGAGGCGGAAGAGGTTTATGAAGCGCTGGAGGACTGGGCCGGCTACGCCGAACTGCAGGCGGTCGGGAAGTTTACGGAAGCACTGTTTTCCACCAACCTGGACTCCGATCAGCCACCGAGCTACCTGGTGCTGCGCGACGGCAAGGACAACTGTCATACCACCCGAGTTCTGACCACCCGGAAACTCGCGGAACAGCTGCGCAAGGAACTGGCGGAAAGACGCGAAGCGGATGCCGGCAAACACCGCCAGATCAAGACCACGACCCTGCGGCGCCTGATGCTGGCCTGGGGTGTAATGCCGAAGCGGCGCTTCTCCCGCGTCAAGGACCACTCGCAGGTCGTGGTCGCCATGGGACTGAGCTCCATACACTATTTTGTAAGCGGCGAGGTCGCGTTCAACGACGCATCGATTACGCACAACTGTCACAACGAACTCGGCACCGAGCACCGTAACAAACCACTGCTGAACCACGCCCGTTTCGACGCAAAAACGAGCCGCGACCGCGAGGGCAGGCTGCCGGATGTATGGGAAATGGACTACACGCTGGAGGGCGACCCCAGGCCGTCCAGCATGGAAGACGCCGTGGCACGGGCCGCCACCGGCATGCAGATCGACACCAGCCACTGCTCCCAGAGCTGGAAGATGGTCAATGTCAGCGCCGGTGGCTATTGCCTGTTATGGGACAACCCGGAAACCACCCGTGCCCAGGTAGGCGAGCTGCTCGGCATTCGCGAGGAAAGCGATCCCGACACGTTTCACTGGCGGCTGGGCGTGATCCGCTGGCTGAAATATACCGACAAGCGGGGCCTGGACCTCGGCGTGCAGATGTTGTCGCCCGGGGCTGTCGGCATTGCCGCACAGCTCGATAAAAAAAGCAAGGTCAGGGAAGAGGACTACACGCGCGGGCTGCTGTTACCGGAAATCGCATCGCTGCAACAACCGGCCACGTTGTTACTGCCCTCTCCACCTTTCAAACCGGGAGACACGGCTATTGCCAACTGCCACGGCAAGGATGTGCGGGTCAAACTGACCAAGCTGGTGGAAAACACCGGCAGTTTTGCCCAGTTCCAGTTCACATCACTGGGTGAGATAAACCAGCCACCGGCAAGGAAACCGGCCCGGGCGCCCAAATCAACTGATTTTGACGATGTCTGGGAGCTGCTCTGAACCGGTACGTCAGAACAGGGCCTTGAACAGATCCGGGTACTCGACTTCACCGCCGCCGGACAGGGCGCCCTCCACCAGTTCCATGGCGGTCAGTGCATCGTCCGGAATTGACAGGTTGGCGGTGACGCCCCAGTCCTGCGCCGGTTTGAAACCGAAGCGAAGGTAGTAATCGGGATGCCCGGCAACCACGATAGCGCTGTAACAAAGCGGCCTGGCGCGCGCCACGACCGCTTCGATCAGTTCCGAACCGATACCGCGATGCGACTGGGACGGAACAACCGACATGGGCCCGAGCGCCAGTATATCCGCGTCACCCGAGGGCGAATGCAGCCGCACCCTGGATAACACGACGTGCCCGACAATACGCCCGTTCAGCTCCGCAACCAGCGACAGATCGGGAATAAACCCATCGGTTTTGCGCAATTCGCCCACCAGGTGCGCCTCCGCTTCACCCTCGAAGGCACTCAGATTGACGACATCGATGGCGCGGAAATCATCCGCAGTTTCGGCCCGTACCCTGATTGGCTGCATACCCCGTCCCCGCTTGTGTGTTGCCTCGCATGCTAGCAGGAAATTCCAGTATGGAAAAGCAGTTACAGCACCCCGTCAGGAAAGGCAAATAGTACTCCGACAGGTAAAGAAATCACCTCCCGCGCCGACACAGGGTAGGCGCGGTAGCGGCATTTTACAGCGCGAGGAATTTTCTCAGGAGATTAGCAGGCACATGGACAAGGATCACACGTTGCGACTGCTCGTTGTCGAAGAAACCCGCAACGATGCCGAGGCACTGGCCAATGTTCTACGCAATGCCGGCCAGGCTTCCCGTCTGGCATACGCAGAAAACCTGGAAGACATCGGCACAGCACTGGAGTCACAGACCCCTGACCTGATCCTTTGCGCCACCGGGCTGGAAGACGCACCGCTCGCGGCTGTCGCGGAGTTACTGCAACAGCGGAAAATCGATGTTGCGCTGATCGCAATCGGCGAATCCTGCGAAGAAGCCGGCATCGTCGAGGCCATGCGCGAGGGCGCCGCCGATCTGTGCTCCTACGACATGCCGGAGCACCTGCAACTGGTCGTGAAACGCGAACTGTCGCAGGCCCAGACCAGCCAGAGCGCCCACAATTACGAAGCAAAATTCCACGAAAGCGAAAAGCGCGCACGCATGCTCATGGAAAGCTCGCGCGACGCTATCGCCTATGTGCATGAAGGCATGCACATCTTCGCCAACGGTTCCTACCTCGAGATGTTCGGCTTCGACAGCCTGGACGAAATCGAGGGCACGCCCATTATGGACATGGTGGCACCGGACGATCACGCCGAGTTCAAGGACTTCCTGCGCAACTACAGCAAGAACGGCGAACAGGAAGGCCGGCTGGAAACCCATGGCCTGATGCCGGACGGCAAGATTTTCAAGGCGGAAATGGAATTCACCGCCGCCAGCATCGACGGCGAACCCTGTACCCAGATCATCATCCGCAACCAGGTCGCGGCCAGTGCCGAACTGGAGCAGAAACTCAAATACCTCAGCAAGCAGGACATGGTGACCGGCCTGTTCAACCGCCAGTATTTCATGGAAGAACTGGAACTCGCCGTAACCGACGCGCTGAGCGGTTCCACCGGCGCGGCCATCCTCTACCTGCTGATGGACAACTTCAGGGACATCAAGGACAACATCGGTATCGGTGCTGCCGACATGGTCATCAACGATATTGCCGAACTGCTGCGCGAACACTGCGATGAACACGACATCGCTGCGCGTTTTGGTGACCACTCCTTCACCATACTGCGCAGGGACTGCGATCCGGGCTCCATCCAGGCGCTGGGCGAGACACTGCGTCAGGCCATCGAAGACCATATTGCCGACGTGGAGGGCCAGTCGGTTACCACGACCTGCAGTATCGGCATGAGCGTGGTCGCGGAAAGCACGCCTTCCGCACACGAAGTCATTTCGCGCGCCGACCTGGCCTGTGAAGTGGCGCGTTCCTCCGGGGGCAACAAGATCCATTTGCATAACCCGGTGGTCGACGAAAAGATCGGCAAGGAACGCGACCAGCAGATGCACACGCTCATCAAGACAGCCCTGGAGGAAAACCAGTTCCAGCTGCTGTATCAACCCATCGTCAGCCTGCAGGGTGGCGGTGGCGAAAACTACGAAGTCCTGCTGCGCATGCAGAACGACGAGGGCGAGCACATCCTCCCGAGCCAGTTCCTGCCACTGGCCGAACAGACCGGCCAGATGTCGGAAATCGATCACTGGGTTATCAAAAACGCAGTACAGAAGCTCGCGGAACACCGCTCGCAGGGCGCTGAAACACGGTTTTTCATCAAGGTGGCAGCGGCAACGCTGACGGACGAGGAATTGCCCGCTTTCATTCACGAATGCATGAAGGAAGCACGCCTGCCGGGTGATGCGCTGGTATTTGAAATCGCCGAGAAACACGCCGGGCAACAGTTGAAACACGCCAGGAACTTCGTCAGGACATTGCAGCAACTGCACTGCAGCACCACGCTGGAACACTTTGGCGCCAGCCCCAATTCATTCCAGCTGCTCAAACACCTGCCGGTGGATTTCCTGAAAATCGACGGCTCGTTCATCCACAACCTGGCCAGCGATACCGATAACCAGGCTATGGTCAAATCCATCCTGGATACCGCCAAATCGATGAACAAGCAGTGTATCGCCGAATACGTACAGGATGCCCACAGCCTGGCCGTACTCTGGCAGAGCGGCATTCACTTCATCCAGGGCAACTTCCTGCAGGAACCCAGCGAAGCGCTGGATTACGACTTCTCCAGCGAAATCGCCTAATCCAGTACGTGCGACACCAGGCCGTCCGCCAGCTTGGGCTCGAACCAGGTGGACTTGGGGGGCATGACTTCGTTGGCATCCGCGACCGCCATCAGGTCTTCCATGCTGGTAGGGAACAGGGAAAATGCCGCCGCCATATCGCCGCTGTCGACACGCCTCTCAAGTTCCTCCAGGCCGCGAATCCCGCCGACAAAGTCGATACGCGGGTCAGTGCGCGGATCGCTGATACCCAGTAACGGTTCGAGCAGGTTATCGGCCAGCAGACTGACATCCAGGCGCGCCACCGGATCCTGCGGCACGCGGTCGGCGTGGATCTTCAATCGGTACCAGTGTCCGTTCAGGTACATGCCGAATTCACCCGGCTGTGCAGGCGCAACCGCGCTGTCTTCGCGGCTGACATCGAATGCCGCCGCCAGTTTTTCCAGCAATTCATCTTCGGACAACCCGTTCAGGTCCCTCACGACCCTGTTGTAATCAAGGATCTTCATCTGCGTGTGCGGGAAAATCACCGACAGGAAATAACTGCTCATGGCATCCGGGCCGCCCTGCTTGCTGGCCGCCACACGCGACCCTGCGGCCGAGCGATGATGACCGTCCGCGATATAGATGGCATCCATGCTGTCGAAGCCGGCGCTCAGCCGTTCGATGACGGACGGATCCGTTACCACCCAGAAGGTGTGCTGGACACCGTCGTCCGCCCTGAGATCGTATTCCGGTGCCGCCGCCGTCACCGAGTCGATGAGCCGGTCGATATCCGCCTGTGAGCGATAGGCCAGCAACACCGGTCCGGTCTGGGCGTTGAGCGCCTCGATCTGGCGCACCCGGTCGTCTTCCTTGGCGGGCCGCGTGAATTCATGTTTGCGAATCCGGTTGACGTCGTAGTCCGCGACGGACGCCACTGCCACCAGGCCGGTTTGCACGTGGTCGCCCATGGTGATGCGATACACGTAGTAAACGGGCTGCGCATCGCGTTTCAGCACGCCGTCGGCAACCATGCGCTGCATATTCTCCGCCGCCCGGGCGTAGACAGACGCGTCATACGGATCGATACCCTCCGGCAGGTCGATTTCCGCCTTGGAAATGTGCAGGAAACTCAACGGCCGACCCGCCGCACGCTGCCGCGCTTCCGCGCTGTTCAATACGTCGTAGGGAGGCGCGAGCACTTCGGCGGCACGTTCGGGTACCGGGCGCAGGCCGGCAAAAGGGCGAATCAGGGGCATGGCTGTCTGTCCTGGCTGTAACTCAACAGCCGCGTATTCTACCTGCGCCCCGACGCCCGTGCACTGTCTATCGGTTATCCCTCAAGACAGGCAGAGGAGCCGGAACGGTCCGGCATCATTCGCTGGCTATCCGCTCCACTCGCTGCAAACCACGCGGCAGTTTCTTGCCCTTGCGGCCACGATCACCACTGTACAGTTCAAGATCGGCGAGTTTCAGTTTCAGGTGCCGCTTGCCGGCGTGCACCACCAGACAGGCACCCGCCGCGACACTGGCGATACCCACCATGGCCTCCTCGCCACTGGCCAGCTTTTTGGTATTGACGCCCTGGATCTTGATACCCTTGCCGCGGTTGAGGCGTGGAACCTCGGCCGCGGGAATGACCAGCATATGCCCCTGCTGGTCCACAGCGGCCACCCGGTCAGTATCCGCATCCTGTACCCGCACCGGCAACAGCACCCGGGCATTTTTCGGCACCGACAGCACCGACTTGCCCGCCTTGGTGCGCGCCACCAGGTCACCCAGCCGGGCGATAAAACCATACCCCGCACTGGTCGCCAGCAGATACAGGCTGTCCGGGTCACCCGCCAGCACACCGACAAAGCGTGCCCCCTCGGGCGGGTTGAAACGCCCCGTCAGGGGTTCGCGATGGCAGGCTGTGTGCCGCCAGCGTATAGGCGCGTCCGGTGGAATCCAGGAATACCGCCTGCTGGTTGGTGCGCCCGTAGGCCGCCGCCATAAAGCGGTCGCCGGACTTGTAGCTGAGACTCCCGGGATCGATATCGTGTCCTTTTGCCGCGCGCACCCAGCCTTTCTCGGACACCACAATGGTGACGGGCTCGCTGGCGATAAGGGCGGTCTCGTCCATGGCCTGGGCTGCCGGGCGTGTAACCAGCCGTGAACGGCGCGCATCGCCGTAGGCCTCCGTATCCGCCTGTATCTCTTTCTTGACCAGCGTGCGCAGGCGGCGTTTGGAGGCGAGGATCTTCTCCAGCGTGTTGCGTTCCTCGCTGAGTTCATCCTGCTCGCCGCGGATTTTCATTTCCTCCAGCCGGGCCAGGTGGCGCAGCTTCAGGTCGAGGATGGCGTCAGCCTGTATTTCGCTGATTTTGAAACGCTTCATCAATACCGGCCGCGGCTCGTCCTCGCTGCGGATAATGGCAATCACTTCGTCGATGTTGAGATAGGCCACCAGTAAACCGTCGAGGATGTGCAGCCGGTCCAGTACTTTTTCCAGGCGGTAGCGCAGGCGGCGGGTTACCGTGCCGAGGCGGAACTCCAGCCATTCCCTGAGCAGGGTACGCAGGTCCTTGACCGCCGGGCGGCCATTCAGGCCGATCATGTTGGTGTTGACGCGGTAGCTGCGTTCCAGGTCTGTGGTCGCAAACAGGTGCGACATCAAGGCGTCCACATCAATGCGACCGGAGCGCGGCACGATCACCAGGCGGGTCGGGTTTTCGTGGTCGGACTCATCGCGCAGATCGGCCACCATCGGCAGCTTTTTGGCCGTCATCTGTCCGGCAATCTGCTCCAGCACCCGGTTGCCGGATACCTGGTAAGGCAACTCGGTCACTACGATATCCCCGTTCTCCTGCTCGTAGCAGGCACGGATACGCACACTGCCACTACCCGTGCGGTAGGCATTCAACAGGTCTTCGCGCGGCGTAATGATCTCGCCGCCGGTCGGATAATCCGGACCCGGTATGTGTTCGCACAGGTCGTCGACCGTTGCCTTCGGGTGGTCCAGCAGGTGGATCGCCGCACTCGATACTTCCCTCAGGTTGTGCGGAGGTATATCCGTCGCCATGCCCACGGCGATACCGGTCGCACCGTTGAGTAAGACGGCGGGCAGGCGCGCCGGCAACAGCAGCGGTTCCTGCAGGGTGCCGTCGAAATTGGGCGCCCAGTCAACGGTCCCCTCACCCAGTTCCGCCAGCAGTACTTCCGCAAACGGCGCCAGGCGCGCTTCCGTGTAGCGCATGGCGGCAAACGACCTGGGGTCGTCCGGCGAGCCCCAGTTCCCCTGCCCGTCGACCAGCGGGTAGCGGAACGCGAACGCCTGGGCCATGTGCACCATCGCTTCGTAGCAGGCCGAATCACCGTGCGGGTGGAACTTGCCCAGCACGTCACCCACGGTACGCGCGGATTTCTTGAATTTTGCCCGTGCCGACAGCCCCAGTTCGGACATGGCGAACACAATGCGCCTTTGCACCGGCTTCAGCCCGTCGCCGATATGCGGCAGGGCACGATCGAGTATCACGTACATGGAGTAATCCAGGTACGCTTTCTCGGTAAACTTGTGGAGGGGAAGTGTTTCTACGCTTTCAAGGGTGGTTTCGCTGGCCATGCCCGTTCCGTGTCTGTGACAAAACGGGGCTATTGTAACTGGCAGCGGGAGACAGAGTGAAATTTCTTCGCAGCAGGCGCCGGGCCCGGTTCAGCCGACACCAGTGGCAGCGCGCAGCAGGCTCCATTCGTCGGTGATATCGATCATCTCACCGTAACCCACCAGCGAGTGGGCCAGATCGGACAACCTGATAGCGCGGTGCTTCGATTGCGCGCGCACCGAGTCGATCATTTTATCCAGCGCCTTTTCGTCCAGCAGCCGGGTAAAGGTCGACACGATTTTTATACAGCGCCAGTCGCTGCGTCCGACCAGCCTCATCAGGAAAGCCTCGCGCCGGGCGTCGGTGGCAAAATCCAGTTCGGTCGCGGCATGGATAAAGGACTCCCCGGTCAACTCGTCGCGTTCCTTGTACAGGTACATTTCGAGTTCAAAAGGCGTCGGGTTGTCACTGGTATTCCGGTTCTGCCGCAGCAGTATCTGTACCGCGTCGTACAGCGCCGAAACAACGCGGCGCTCATTGACACAGCGGAAATCCACGCCGCTATCATCGGAGAAATAGTCGACCAGCGGGCTGCCCGCCTCGGGCATGCCCACGAACTGCAGGTGCGCGCCACCTTCGCTGTTGCGCCCCAGGAAAAACGGTACCGCCGGCGTGTTGGCTGCCAGCAGGGCTTCGTAGACCCGCGACGCCGTTGCACCCCAGATGTCACCGATATCGACACCGAGTTTATGCTGGTTCTTGGTGATCAGTTCGACAAAGAACTCCTTGAGTCCTTCCCGCTTTCCGCCCAGCACACGCTCCAGCATCAGCACCGTGCCCTCGTCATTGTCCTGGGTATGGACCACGCGGTAGGGGATATCCATCAGGTTGGTTGCCGACTTTTTCTGCTGCAGGGAAACGAGCCCGACCTTGACCGTTGCACCTTCCTTGATATCCATGCTTTTCTGCAACTGGACACGCATGCCACGCGTGGAAATATCCTTTGAAATACCTTCGAGCGCATGGTTGCCAATATGAATATCGACTTTTGTTTCTGCCAGGTAGCGATCTTCGCGGCGCCGCTCCACATAGCCGAAACGTACCAGTTCGGGACGCAGCTGTTCGGCAGTGAGCGACACCTTGTCCCTGATCGCGCCATCCTCCAGGCTACGGTATTCCGTACCCACCCAGGCCGCCAGGTCCGCAACCGGGGCAGCCGAAGCATTTTTCAGCGCCTGGAAATTCTGGGTGACATCGACGACATAACCCACGTAACGCAATTTTTTCAGGCGTCCCCGCAGTTCCCCCATCCGTGTCTCGGACTTGTATTGCAAGCGCCGGGAGACTTCATCCACCTTGCTGTCGGAAACAGGGGCGGCAGGCACGCGGCTGACGTGCAGCTTGACGATGCAATGCTCCGACTGCTCCATCGCGTAGCGCAGCATGGCCTGGAAGACTTCCGGGGAAGCGCACTCGAAGTCAGCCGCGGAATAGATACGCTTGCACTGGTCCTGCTCGCCGCGCCGGCGGAACATGGCCAGCACGATGGACTGCTTCTTTTCCAGTTGTTGCAGGCGCGGGGGCAGGCACAGCGGGGTGAAGTTGTAGTTATCCTCGTCGGTGCAGAAAAACCGTGCCAGGTGCGAGTTACCTTCACTCATGGCAACAGCCTGGGTGCGCAAACCGGCACCGTCCTGTTCCACGAAGAAAGGAATCTGGGGCGCGCTCTGGGCATAGCAACGCTCGTAATACCAGCTCAGGATGGACTGGTACTCGTCATCAACGTCCAGCTTGTAGCGGTTCTGGTAGCGCTCGACAAGCGCTTCCAGCAAGGCGGAGAAACCGGCCGGCTTCTCCAGATCAAGGCGCCGCAGGCACAGCACGGTCTCGGCATCGCGTTCCTCGCTGGAAACGATCCGGTAAGGAATACGGGTCACTCTTATCTTGCCCGCATCCTCCGTCAGCCCCGGCCACGAAACCGTCACCTCCTGCTCCGGCTGCAGGGCGGTCAGGCCCTTGACCAGCACCTGGATTCCGCACACCGAAATATCGCGGGTGGTGGCACTGGTCTTGATATTGCCGCGCTCCAGGGTCACGGTACAGGCATATTTCAGGCGTGGGTGGGTACGCTTGCGGAAATAGCCCAGCGGTAACAACTCGGGGTTATCGGCCAGGTCAGCAGGCAGGTCACGCTCGCCTGCATCCGCGCCCTGCCCGCCCCCGGCGCGCTCCAGTGCCGCAGCACGCACCCGCTCCAGGCGACGTTGCTCAATCTGGTCACGCCGCTGCTCGGCCTCCGCGCGCGCTGTCTCCCGGGCCTGGAGGGTGTGGGAGCCTCCGACTATGGCCTCGAAAGTACCCACCGTGTAGACGCCGCTGTTATCGCGCAACCCCTGCTCGAACATTTCGAAAGAGACATCGTCCAGGTAGTGAATACGATCATTGAAAGCATAGCGGCGACATTCGCCCGCGACCCGGCCGCGCATATCGATGGTCTGGAAACAGGGCCGCGTCAGTCGCGATTCTTCCATGCGTTGCAGAAAACGTCCGGTATCGGAGCTTTCCGCCACGATCTCGATGACCAGTTCCTTATCATTGGCGCTGATCCGCGAGCGTTTAAAATGTTTGACGACAATCCCGCCCATAACTCCCAGCCGCGCCAACCCCGGCGCATCCCCGATACAGTCCACAACCCGCCCCCGGAACGGGTTATTTTTTATAAATTACAGAAGGTTGGGAAACAGGGGCGTATCCGCCACCCGACCCTGCCTATATATCGGCAAGGTTGCCGTTTTTCTCCAGCCAGCTACGGCGATCGGAAGAACGGTTTTTGGCGAGGAGCAGATCGAGGGTTTTGTGACTGTCGTCACCGGCCTGTATCGTCAACTGGACCAGTCGGCGGGTATCCGGATCGATGGTGGTCTCGCGCAATTGCATGGGGTTCATTTCGCCCAGGCCCTTGAAGCGCTGCACACTGACCTTGCCCCTGATTTTCTCCGCGGCAATGCGATCCAGAACACCTTTCTGTTCCGCGTCGTCCAGCGCATAGAACACCTGCTTGCCCACATCGATACGGTACAACGGCGGCATGGCTACGTACACGTGCCCGGCTTCCACCAGCGGCTGGAAGTGCCTCAGGAACAGGGCACACAACAGGGTGGCGATGTGCGCACCGTCCGAATCCGCGTCGGCCAGTATGCAGATCTTGCCGTAGCGGAGATTCCTCAGGTTATCGGAACCCGGCTCGACACCGATCGCCAGGGTTATATCGTGCACCGTCTGTGACGCCAGCACCTCGGCCGGGTCGACCTCCCAGGTATTCAGGATCTTGCCACGCAGCGGCATGATGGCCTGGTAGACGCGGTCACGCGCCTGTTTTGCCGAACCGCCGGCCGAGTCCCCCTCCACCAGGAACAACTCCGAGCGCTGCAAATCGTTACTGGCGCAATCCGCCAGCTTGCCGGGCAGGGCCGGACCGCTGGTCACTTTCTTGCGCACGACCTTCTTGCCGGCACGCTGACGATTCTGCGCATGCTGGATGGCCAGCCGGGCGATCTGCTCACCGGCCTCCGTATGCTGGTTCAACCACAGGCTGAAAGCATCCTTGACCACACCGGACACGAACGTCGCGCACTCGCGTGACGACAGGCGTTCCTTGGTCTGGCCCGAGAACTGCGGATCCAGGAGCTTCACCGAGAGGATATAGGCGCACCGCTCCCACACATCGTCGGGAGTAATCTTGATGCCGCGCGGCAACAGGCTGCGGAACTCGCAGAACTCGCGAATCGCTTCGGTCAGTCCGCTGCGCAGGCCATTGACATGGGTACCGCCCTGCGCGGTCGGGATCAGGTTTACATAACTTTCGGTAACCAGCTCGCCGCTCTCGGGCAACCACACCAGCGCCCACTCGGCGGCCTCGGAATTCCCTTCAAATTTACCCGTGAACGGGTCTTCCGGGATGCTGCTCACTTCCCCCAGTTCGTCGACCAGGTAGTCGCGCAGGCCGTCCTCGTAATGCCAGGTCCGGGTTTCCCCGCTTTTCTCATCGAACAGCTGCACCTGCAGGCCCGGGCACAATACCGCCTTGGCGCGCAGCACGTGTTGCAGGCGGAGCAGCGAAAATTTTGCCGAATCAAAAAAAGCCGGATCCGGCCAGAACCGCACCGTGGTGCCGGTATTCTGCTTGCCGACCTTGCCGATCTCGTCCAGACCGGATACTTTTTCGCCGTTGCGGAAGGAAAGATTGTATTCCTTGCCGCCGCGCCGCACCCAGACCTCCAGTTGCTTCGACAGGGCATTCACCACCGACACACCGACACCGTGCAAGCCGCCCGAAAACTGGTAGTTCCTGCCGGAAAACTTGCCGCCGGCGTGCAGGCGGGTAAGGATCACCTCCGCGCCGGATACCCCCTCTTCGGGGTGTATATCCACCGGCATCCCGCGACCGTCGTCCTTTACCTGCAGGGAGCCATCCCTGAACACGGTGACCTCTATCCTGCTGGCGTGACCGACAATGGCCTCGTCGACGCCGTTGTCGATAACCTCCTGGGCAAGATGATTGGGGCGGGTGGTATCGGTGTACATCCCGGGGCGTTTGCGCACGGGATCAAGTCCGCTGAGCACTTCGATCGAAGCGGCATCGTATTTACTGGCCATGGCAGGTCGGTTTCAGAGTAAGGTATCAGCGCGCTATGCTACCGAAAGCGCGCGCAGGGTTCTATCGGTAAGGGCTATTGCCTGCTTTCAGCCCGGCCACTATCCGCGCCTTCATCTCATCCCTGTCACCGCCGGGTAGCGGGCAAAAATAGTTTTCGATCAGCGCATCCCGGTAGCGGTCCTGGCCCTGTTTGCGAACATAGCGCCATTCCGTTGTGCGCACCGGACGGAACTGCCCACGACTGCCATAGGCATAGCGCCGCACCTCGCCGCGGTTACAGGAAATACCTTCGTAGCTGACATTGTCCACGCCGGCGGCCGAACGCAGGATCGCCGTATAACGGACCACCCTGTCCGCACCGACAGAAAGCGACTTTTCGTCAACCAGCAGCGTATACGGGAAACCCGGCAGTGCAAGATCGACCTCGATCAGGTCCGATGCGGACGGCCAGGACGGGAAGTGAACGGTGTCTTCCTTCAGCTCGGGTTTATCTTCGCCGACGTAGCCGGGATTGAAACCTTCGTTATACAGGTCATCGTCATCGCCGACGTCCACGGCAAGCACAATACCGGATACTGTCAAACCGGCAAAACAACACAACAATCGGATAAAACGCACAGGACTCATTGTCACCACTCTGGTTTTTGTACAGTGTAGCGACTCGAAAGCGCCGGGGACAGGGCTGGCCCCGTCCCCGGACGGTTATCAGCTTTCAACCTGAATGCGTTTCGGCTGCAGTTTTTCCTGTTTCGGGATAACGATCTCCAGAACACCGTCTTTCGACCTGGCGCTAACCGCTTCCGCGTTTGCCGTATCCGGCATGCTGAAGCGCCGGAAGAAACTGCCACGCACGCGTTCCACGCGCTTGTAGCCTTCACGCTCGTCCGTGTTCTCCGACTGGCGCTCGCCCTTGATCGACAACACGCCGTCTTCCATGCTGATTTCGATATCTTTCGGATCGACACCCGGCACATCCGCATGAATGACGTAACGGTTGTCCTCTTCCTTTATATCGACGGCAGGCACCCAGTCACTGCTGCTTACCAGCTGATCGTTATCCTCTCCATACCGGCCCAGACGCGTATTAAACAGCCGGTCAACCTCGCCGTGCAACTGATTCAACAAACTCCAGGGCTCATAACGTACCAGGGACATCTCACACCTCCTGAATTCAATTCGCTGAACACCGAATGGTGCCCTTCGCTGGCTAGTATCTGGGGACCCGGTAGATATATTTCAAGCCCCGCTTCGACACATTCCCGGCACGGGGCCCGGGTCACCGCCCCAGGTCGCGCACCAGCGCAGCACGGATATTGTCAGGCAACGGCTCGAGCTGCCGGGTGTAGTTCCTGTGGCTTACGCCGACGCCCAGCGCGGCGCCGGCAACAGCCGCCGCTACCATTTCAGGCGTGAGCTCGAAACGCATGAAATGCACCGACGAGGTCTTCTCCTCGTTCTCACGCTCCATGTCCTCGTCCGGGATGGCGAATACCGGCTCGAAACCGTCGACACGCACCCAGGTATCGTCTTCGATGCCCTTCAGTTCGACCAGCTTGCGACGCCGCTTGTCTTCATCCGTGATTTCGACCATGAAAGTCGCTTTCAGGTTACTGCCATCGGGAATCAGCGGGTTGTAGGCATCGAGCTCTGCCTGGATACCCTCGGCATCGAAGATACGCTCTGCGCGCAGCATTTCCTGGACCTGGTAGTGCATGGTCAGGCGGTCTTCAAAATACAGCGCCACTATCTCACCGAGCGGAACACGCCGGTTCTTTTTGTGCACCATTACCTGGGCGCGGAATTCGGGCCGGGCCTCGGCGTACTGTTCCAGGCTGAATAGATCGGATCGCGACAGTTTATCCACAGCTTTCAGACTCCGTTTCAGATGCCGTAGGCCATGCGCAACAACCTGAGCGGATGCTCCGGCCGGCGCCCGGTGCCCAGACCGTTGGCGATCTGGTGCCCGGCCATGGGGCAATCACTGCAAAAATGATCGGCCGCGGATTTCCGCACCCGCTTGACGACCGGCTGGCAGATTTTCATGGACACTGCGTGAAATTCCTTCTTTACGGCGTAGGTGCCGTCGTGCCCGGAACAGCGCTCGATCGCGTCCACGCTGGTACCCGGCACCAGTTGCAGAATGTCCCGGGTTTTCATGCCGATGTTCTGCACGCGCAGATGGCAGGCCACGTGATAACTGATTTTACCGAGACTGTTGCGGAAATCGGTTTTCAGCACATCGTGCCGGTGGCGGATAGCGAGATACTCAAACGGGTCGTAGATCGCGTCGCGCACCCTGGCCACCTCGGGATCATCGGGAAACATCAATGGCAGCTCCTGCTTGAACATCAACACGCAGGACGGAACCGGCGCGACAATATCCCAGCCCCCGTCTGCCAGCGCAGCGAGGCGCGGGATATTGAATTCCTTTGCCTTTGCCACTGCTTCCAGGTCGCCCAGTTCCAGCTTCGGCATACCGCAGCAGCGCTCGCTGTCCACCAGTCGCACCGGGATGTCGTTATGCTCAAGGACGGCTATCAGGTCTTCCCCCAGTTCCGGCTCGTTGTAATTCCCGTAACAGGTGGTAAACAACGCCACCCTGCCGTGCGTCGGCCCGGCGGCGGAACCGGCCGCCGCATCGATATTGCGCGCAGCGTCCAGGCGGCGACGCAGGGTCCGGCTGTGATACTCGGGAAGGTGCGCGTCGGGGTGAACCTCAAACAGCTCTTCGACCACGCGCCGGCCGACGCGCGTTTTATTCACTGCATTGACGAGTGCGGACACCACCGGTATCCCGGCCAGCGTGCCCACTACATCGGTCGAACTCAGTATCCGGTCACGCGCTCCTGTTTTGCCCTGGCCGTATTTGACGGCCTTGGCGCGCAGCATGAGGTGTGGAAAGTCCACGTTCCATTCGTGTGGCGGGACATAGGGACACTTGGTCATGTAGCACATGTCACACAGGTAACAGTGATCCACCACCTGCCAGTACACGCGCTTGTCAACGCCATCCAGCTCCATGGTGGAGGAATCATCGATCGCGTCAAACAGGGTCGGAAACGCATGACAGAGATTAAAGCAACGGCGACAGCCGTGGCAGATATCGAACACCCGCTCCAGCTCACCGGTCAGGGCATCCTCATCGTAGAACGCAGGATTTTTCCAGTCCAGTGGATGACGGACAGGTGCTTCCAGACTGCCTTCGCGAGCGGGCATGGGTTTCTCCGTACTGATTTCGCTCCCCTCACACTGTGGGTGAAAAGCGAAGCTCAATCAACCGATCGCAGGAGCGGCGCGCTGGCCGCTCCTGCAGTTTTCTCCGCACAGCCTAGTCGTCCAGATTGTCCAGCGCCTTCTGGAAACGGTTGGCGTGGGAACGCTCGGCCTTGGCCAGCGTCTCGAACCAGTCGGCGATTTCGTCGAAATCCTCTTCGCGGGCGGCCTTGGCCATACCCGGGTACATATCCGTGTACTCGTGGGTCTCACCGGCAATCGCGGCCTTCAGGTTGTCCGCGGTAGCGCCGATCGGCAGCCCGGTTGCGGGATCACCGACGACCTCCAGGTATTCCAGGTGGCCGTGGGCATGACCGGTCTCGCCTTCCGCGGTGGAACGGAATACCGCTGCCACGTCGTTATACCCTTCAACGTCGGCCTTGGCCGCAAAGTACAGGTAGCGCCGGTTGGCCTGGGACTCACCGGCAAATGCGGCTTTCAGATTGTCCTCGGTTTTACTTCCTTTCAGATCCATAATCTATAACCTCCTAACGGGTAGCGAATCAGTGTAGTCACCATGATTTAGACTTGGTCTAAACTAGGTGCCGAAATCTAGCTCAGTGCCGGCAGGCTGTCAATCACTATCCTGCCGCGGCCGGCCACATTCCGCGTTTGACCTGCCCCGGCGTCACTTGTAACTTACCCAGCCCCAACAGCGGAGAGCGCACGTGGCCAAACGCAGTAGCAAAAAACCCGATTTCGAAACCGCGCTGGCGGAACTCGAAGCGCTGGTCGAAAAAATGGAACAGGGCGACCTGAGCCTCGACGAGTCGCTGCAACAATTCGAGCGCGGCGTGCAACTGACGCGTTCCTGTCAGCAGGCACTGCAGGATGCCGAGCAGAAAGTCCAGCTGTTGCTGAAGAAGAACGGTCAGGAAACGCTTGAGCCGTTT
>JBHHXO010000003.1:0-32108 GCA_046757125.1 Thiogranum sp. | reverse complement strand
ATGCTCGTCTTTGCGCGGCAGACGTTTATACAGGGGTTCCGCCGGGCCTATTTCGAGCATACGGGGCAGACTGTGCCGGTTTTCTTTTTCTGCAGGAATCATGCTGTCTTCCATTGATCGTGGCATTGGAGCCGGGCGCCGTAGTTTGTCTGGCGCAGGGTCTCTTACGCGCTATCGGCTTTAAACGTAAAAGATGAAGTGCGTAGCTTCCCGCCTGGTTTGCAGGGCGAATGGCTTGCGCAAAAATGTAGTTAAAATAGTCAGATAGACAATAACCGGTATGCTAGACTGCGGCCATGTCGATGCGTTACCAGGTCCTGGAACTACTGGCGGATGGCCACTTTCATTCCGGCGAATGGCTCGGGCAGCAACTGGGAATCAGTCGCGCGGCGGTCTGGAAACACGTGCGTGCGCTGTCCGGATTCGGACTCGACGTGCACGCGGTTCGCGGCCAGGGCTACCGGCTTGCTGCGCCCTATCAGTCGTTGCAGGAGGGTTTGATCCGGGCAGCGCTGACAAAGCGGGTTGCCGCACAGTTACAGACGCTCGAAGTACTACGGGCTGTTGATTCCACCAGCGACTACCTGAAACGCACCCGACCGGAACACGATGTCGACACTGTGCGGGCCTGCCTTGCTGAGTGGCAGAGTGCGGGGCGTGGCAGGCGGGGGCGGCGCTGGGTTTCACCCTATGGTTCCAGTCTGTATCTTTCACTGGCAGTGCCAACAGGGGAGTCCGGGGTCAGGTCGGGGGGGCTTAGCCTGGTGGCCGCTGTTGCCACGCTGGGTGCCTTGCAGGACAGCGGCGTTGAAGAACTCGGGTTGAAATGGCCCAATGATATTTTCTACCGGGGACGCAAGCTCGCGGGAATTCTTCTGGATCTTTCCGGTGAAGCGGGTGGTCGTTACCAGGTGATAATCGGCGTAGGAATCAATATGCAGATGCCGGATAGTGCCGCGCGGGAGATCGATCAGCCGTGGGCGGATTTGTCGCAATGCGGCGTGCAGATCGACCGTAACCGGCTGGCCGGCGCAGTCCTGGAGTCGCTGGTAAATGCGGTTGAAATATTCAACGAACAGGGACTGGACGTCTTTGTACAGCAGTGGAGCCGGTTTGACCTGATTGCAGGTCGAGCGGTGGAACTGCGTAATGACAATGCGGCAGTGATTGCCGGAATCGCGCGCGGTGTCGACAGGCAGGGCGCGCTGCTGCTTGAGAACAACGGTGTAACGCGGCGTTACCACGCCGGCGAAGTCAGTGTCAGGCTGGCCGCTGTGTCAAATTCATGATGGGGCAAACTGCTACATGATACTTCTTGTTGATATCGGTAATGCCCGTATCAAATGGGCGTTACAGGACGCAGACAGCTGGAATGTCGGCGAGCCCTTGCAGCGTCAGAACAGGGCTTTCAAGGACATTGCGCGGCCTGCCTGGAAAGAGCTGGACGCCCCTGAACGCGTTATTGTTTCCAACGTCGCGGGAGAGGAATACAGAAAGTCCGTTCAGACATGGGTAAAACGACGCTGGAAAGTTACACCGGAATTTCTGCCCGTGACAGAGCAGCAGTGTGGTGTCAGGAATGCCTATACGGTACCGCAGCGCCTGGGTGGCGACCGCTGGGCCAGCCTGTTGGCAGTGCACGCACACTACAGCGGGGCCGCCGTTGTGATTGATTGCGGCACGGCAATCACCATCGATGCAATAGCGGCGGACGGGATGCATCTTGGCGGTCTTATTGTTCCCGGTATGGAGTTGATGGCCAGTTCGCTCACGGGACACGCGCCCGGTATCCAGATGGAAGACACCGACAACCAGGACATATCCCTGCTGGGACTCAGTACAGAAGCCGCCGTATCGGGGGGCGTTCTGTATACGGCGATCGCGCTGGTCGAACGCGTATTCATGGATTTGCAGGGTGAACTGGGCAACGGGACAAACCTGTTGCTCACAGGGGGCGATGCAAGCCGTATCCTGCCGTTACTGGCCAGCCGGCCGAAACACGTTCCCGATCTGGTTCTGAAGGGGCTCGCTGTTTACGCGGAGGAGACCGCCTAGTGCGCTACCTGGTCTATATTCTGGTGCTCGCCAATGTGACGTACTTTGCATGGCACCAGTATGCTCCGGCTGAAAAGCCGCGGGAAATCAGGGTGGCTCCCATGGCGCCGGGCGTCGAACCGTTGGTGCTGCTCGCTGAACGGGGCGAGAGTAAGCTGCAAGCTCCCGCGGTTGTGGCGCCGGAAGCGCGGGAAGCGGTTGAGGAAGTTCGGCAGCCAGCTGCAGCTGCGGAGGCTGCAACGGAGGAAGCCCCCGTTGTTGAATACACCGTACCCGACGCAGAAGAAAGGCAGGATGCAGCAGTTATTCCGGACCCCGAACCCGAGCGCGTGTGTCAGACCATTGGCCCTTTACTGGACAAGAACGATGCGGCTGCAATTTCGGCGCAGTTGTCCCGACAGGGTTACCAGCCTGCCGTGCGCGGCGGGGAAGTGCGTGAACCGGCGGGCTACTGGGTCTACCTGCCGGCAATGCCCGCCAGCGAGGCGCGGGCTATTGTCAACGACCTGGACGCGAACGGGATGAAAGATTATTTCATTGGCAAGCGGAACCACATTTCGCTGGGCATATTTTCCAGTAAACGAAAAGCCCAGGCGCGTCTTAATCGAATAAAAACACTGGGCTACAACGCAGTGCTGGATCAGCGTTACCGGACCCGCACCGTGTACTGGCTGGATATCGAGGAAAAGGCGCAGCCGTTGCTCGGTTCCGGCCTGTGGGGCGTGATCCAGGCGCAACATGCCGATATCCGGGTGCAGCGTGTGAGCTGCGAATAGATTGCGGTAAAACGAGCGCTCGCATACAATACGCGCTCCGCCCGCAAGGTGGAATTGCCGGTGTAGCTCAGTTGGTAGAGCGCCTCACTTGTAATGAGGATGTCGTGGGTTCAACTCCTGTCACCGGCTCCATTTCCCTTGAAAATTAGCGTGTTCTAATCTTTGTAGTCTTTTCTGAGCTGTTGACCTGCGTCAAAGTTACCGCCGTTCGTCCGGCTTAGTATGTTCCACCGTTACTTCCAAGAAGACGAATCATGGGACTATCCGGTAAAAAAGGCTGTTCCGGGCGCGTTGCTCCCGCGGTTATAGAAAAATCCTACGGGTTATATCCGACACCTGCATCGTTCAGTTCTGACTATGACGCCGAGGATTACCGTGAGTGGGTGGAAGAGAGCAACGGTGACCCGCTGCCCGCGCCGCTCGCACTGTACATCCAGGAATTCTCCGGGCCCTCCGGTTCGCAACTCCGCGTTGCCGACGATCCCGCATCGCCGCGCCTGCCCACGATAAGCCGGGAACTGGAAATACAGGGCGCGTTGTTTGATGCGGACAGGCCGTTACAGCAGCTGGTCCTGTCGGAATCGATTGTCACGCAGTGGAGTGATGACCAGCTGCAGCAATTGCTGGGTACGGTCCAGGATTCCTTCCCGGTTCACCAGCCCGGTATAAAGAACGGCTGTGTCTGCACCGGGGCGGATACCCCGGGAGCCGACAGGCTGCGTTTGTTGCACACGCTGGGGTTTAACAATATACGCTTTGAGCTTGCCGACCGCACGGATATGCCCGCTGCCCTGGATGCGCTCGGACAGTCGCTCGACCTGGCGAGGCAATCCGGGTTCCGGCAGATTATGCTCGACCTTCGCTGCAGCGCAACACTGGCCGCAACCGAACCGCAGTCGATACAGGCCTGGCTGGCCGGAGTTCGGCCGGATCGTATCCGGTATATCGATAAACCCGATGATCCGGCGCAGTCCTACGCACAGCTCCTGTCTGAACTGGGTTACCAGAATCTCGGCATGGGCTGGTATACCCGGGCGAGTGACCCGTTCGTACAGGCGCAGGCGGCCGGGCTTCTGCGCTGGTTCCCGCTGGGGTTCACCGATATGCCGACCCCTGACGTTATCGGTGTCGGGCCTGGTGCCATATCGTCGATCGGGGAGTTCTATGGCGGCTCCGAGCCGGGCTGGAAATCATACAAGGCCCTTCTGGACGACGGGCAGTTGCCGGTCGTGTGCGGTATAGAGCTGGAAGCCGATGATGTGTTGCGCCGGGAAATCATGACCATGATAGTGGCGAAGTCCTGTATCCGGACCGCCGCTGTCGAGGACAAGTGGGGTATCAGGTTCAGCCAGTTCTTTGCCGGAGAGACAGAGCAGTTACGGGCATTCGAGCAGAAAGGCTGGCTCGACTGGCAGCAGGACAGTATTCGTATTCGTGTCAGGGGTTACCGGGAGCTTACCGAGATCTGCCGGGCTTTCGATCGCAGGGCGCGCGCGCAGCTGTCTTCCTCCAGCCTGTCGGGTTCGTGAACCTCTGTACGCTGCTTCAGTCCGGCTGATTTATCCGTAGGTCCTGGTTACGTACGCATTCACCAGTTGCTGGAACTCCTCGGCAATGCGATCACCCTTGAGGGTAACCGTCTTTTCCCCATCCTCGTATACCGGCGCTACCGGCCGTTCACCGGTGCCCGGCAGGCTGATGCCGATGTTGGCGTGCTTGCTTTCCCCCGGGCCGTTGACGACGCAGCCCATGACCGCGACCTTCATGTTTTCCACGCCGGGGTATTGCGTGTGCCAGAGCGGCATCTGTGCGCGCAGGTAGGCCTGGATATCCTGCGCCAGTGTCTGGAAGTAGTCGCTGGATGTGCGCCCGCAGCCCGGGCAGGCAACCACGCTCGGGATAAAGGCGCGCAGCCCCATTGACTGCAGTATTTCCTGCGCCACCTGCACTTCACGGGTGCGGCTGCCGCCCGGTTCCGGCGTCAGTGAAATACGGATGGTGTCGCCGATACCCTGCTGTAACAGCACTGCCAGTGCCGCTGTCGATGCAACAACGCCACGGGTGCCCATGCCCGCTTCCGTCAGTCCCAGGTGCAGCGCATACTCACAGCGATCCGCCAGTGCCCGGTATACGGTAATCAGATCCTGAACACCGCTCATCTTTACCGACAGGATGATCCGCTCCCTGCCCAGGCCAAGTTGTTCTGCACGCGCCGCGCTTTCCAGTGCCGATGTCACCATGATGTCGTGAATGACATCCCGGCTGTCCTTCGGTTCGGCGCTGCAGGTATTCTCGTCCATCATGCGCACCACCAGTTCCTGGTCGAGACTGCCCCAGTTGACACCGATGCGCACGGCCTTGTCATAGCGACAGGCCGTTTCGATCATGGCTGCAAACTGCTCGTCGCGTTTCCGGCCGCGACCCACGTTACCGGGATTGATGCGGTACTTGCCCAACGCCTGCGCACAGTCCGGGTATTTGGCCAGCAACTTGTGGCCGTTGAAATGGAAATCGCCGATCAGCGGTGCAGTGACACCCGCCGCATCGAGCCGTTCCCGGATCAACGGGACCGCCTGTGCAGCCGCTTCGCTGTTGACGGTAATGCGTACCAGTTCGGAGCCGGCCTGCGCCAGTTGTGTTACCTGCTGTACGGTGTCCTCGACACTGGCCGTGTCTGTATTGGTCATCGACTGCACCACGACAGGCGCATTGCCGCCGACCGTGACAGAGTCGATGCTGACCGCGCGGGTTGCGTGGCGGGTGATGGAAGGGGCGCTGGCTGACATAGGATGGGCCGCTTTGAACCAGGCCCAATGATAGCGGCCCGGGCGCGGACGGAAAAGCCCGGCAGGGCGGCATTCCCCCTGGAAGTGCAGGTTTTCCGAAGTTGCCAGCTCCGGCCCGGCTTGCATTCCTGAGATGACTGTATATACTTCCAGTACACTGGATAAAATCACAGCAGGTGGCGCGATGGAAGAACTGACCTCGCGGCAGGCGGAAATCCTGGCCCTGATCCGCGAATACGTCTATGACGAAGGTTATCCGCCCACGCGGATGGAAATTGCTGACGCCTTTGGTTTTCGCTCGCCCAATGCGGCCGAGGAGCACCTGCGGGCGCTGGAGCGCAAGGGCGTTATCGAACTGTTGCAGGGCTCGTCGCGTGGTATCCGTCTGCTGGAAGATGTGGAGGAAGAAGGGATCCCGGTAGTGGGGCAGGTGGCGGCCGGCGAACCGATCCTGGCCGAAGAACATATCGAGGACCATTACCCTGTCGATCCGGCGCTGTTCCACCCGCGTGCGCACTATTTGCTGCGGGTGCGCGGTATGAGTATGCGCGATATCGGCATCATGGACGGCGACCTGCTGGCCGTGCACCGCACCCGTCAGGCGCAAAACGGCCAGATAGTCGTGGCGCGGCTGGACGACGAGGTGACCGTCAAGCGCTTCCGGCGCCGGGGTTCCATCGTTTACCTGTTGCCTGAAAACGAGGACTTCGAGCCCATTCGCGTCGACCTGCGCAAGCAGCCCATGACCATCGAAGGCCTGGGTGTAGGCATACTGCGCAACCAGTCGCTATGAACCTCGATACCCTGTTACAGCGCCCCGATGTCTGGCGCGGCGGCCAGGTCAACGCTGCCGCCAGTGTTGTGCCCAGCGGCTTTTCCGAGCTGGATGCGTTGCTGGCGGGAGGGTGGCCACAGGGCGCACTCACCGAACTGGTCATGCCGTGTCAGGGCATCGGCGCCCTGCGCCTGCTGACACCGGCGCTGGCACGACTCAGCCAGGATGATCGCTGGGTGTGCTGGGTGGCGCCACCCCATATTCCTTATGCACCGGCGCTGGTCAGCGCCGGTATCGACCTGTCGCGGGTATTGCTGGTACACCCAAAGGCACGGCAGGACGGGTTGTGGGCAGTGGAACAAGGTTTACGCTCCGGGAACTGTGGTGCTGTGCTGGCCTGGCCGACCCTGGATGACGACGACGTTCTGCGGCGTCTGCAACTGGCTGCCGAAGCGGGTGATGCTATCGGCTTCCTGTTCCGTTCCCGACGCTGTGTGCGACGGCCGTCAGCGGCCGCATTGCGCCTCCAGCTGGACCCCGGGACAGATGGCAAGCTGTCGGTATCCGTCCTCAAGCGCCGTGGTGGCCGGGCTGCCGACACGGTGCATCTCGACACTTCCCTGCAACATGGATCACTGGCCCTGCATTCACGTACCCCGACTACCACTGGACATACTCAGCCGTACTGGCAATGAACAGCAGCCACTGGTGATCGGTGATGGGACGGGGCAGTTAACCCGTGCGTTGTAGAGGCGTAGCGCCATTGTCGAATACTGTCCCGAATGCACCTGATGGGGCGGTCGGGACATAGAGAGGGTTCGTCAGCGTGGTGAGAAATGCAGGCTAGCTTTGCGTGCCGTTACGCACGGCGTTTTTGTAGTCGCGGTAGAATTCGATCATCGATTTCCAGGCCGGGCCGGGCCGACCGTCGCCGACGTTTGCGTCGTTCAGCCGGGTAACCGGCACAATCTCCCTGGTGGAGCTGGTTATCCAGATCTCATCTGCACGCCGCAGCGTGTCTTCGTCGATATCGGTTTCGCGGCAGGGCAGTGCATGTTGTTCCGCCAGTTCCAGCACCAGGTCGCGGGTGATTCCCGGCAGCATCTGTTCGCCCCTGGGCGGGGTCAGGATGACACCGTCGCTGACGACGAATACATTGCTGGCAGATCCCTCGATCACCAGGCCATTGCGCACCAGCAGGGCTTCCGCGGCATCGCGGTCCGTTGCCTGCTGGCGCAGCAGCACGTTTGGCAGCAGGGTGATGGCCTTGATGTCACAGTACCGCCAGCGAATATCGTCCAGCGTGATCGCGCCAATGCCGCGTGCCGCGATGGCCGGGTCGGGCTCTGCCATGGGATTACTGAAAACAAAAACAGTCGGCGTGACCCTGTCCGGAAAACCATGGTCGCGTTTGGCGGCGCTGCCGCGCGTGACCTGCAGATAGACTGACTGATCATTGCCGGCAGCGGTTTCCCGGTTGCGTTCCAGCACTTCGCCAAGGACTTCCTGCCATGCGCCGTCGCTGAGTGGGTTGGCCAGCCGGATGCCATCGAGACTGTTCTGCAATCTTTGCAGGTGATGGCCCAGCCGGAACAGTTTGCCACCGTAGGCCGGGATGACTTCATAGACGCCGTCACCGAACAGGAAGCCGCGATCCATGACAGATACGCAGGCCTCCTCCACGGGAAGGTAACTTCCGTTCAGGTAGACCGTGGGCATGTTATTCGAAGTACAACAGGCCTTCGTCAACGATGCGCTGCCAGAAACTGCCTTCGCCAACGGCCTGCAGTGCAACCAGGTCTCTTTCGGTAACCAGCTTGTCGGCGAGTTTTATAACGACACGCCCCAGTGTCTGGCCCTGCGCTAGCGGCGCCGTGATCTGTTCATGGAGTTGCATGGAAGCATCGAGATTACTGTATTCGCCGCGCGGGATGGTGATGTACAGCGGTTCGGCAAGACCCAGTTCTACTGCGTCGGTAGCGCCTTTCCATACCCGTGCGCTGGTCAGTTTGGTGTTGCCGTCGTACAGCTTGTGGGTTTCGAAAAACCGGAAACCGTAGTTAAGCAGCGACTGGCTGGCATCCGCGCGCGCTTCCTCGCTCCTGGTGCCGAGCACCACGCTGATGAGTCGCATGCCGTCGCGCTCTGCAGATGTGACCAGGCAGTAACCGGCGGAGTCGGTATGGCCGGTCTTCAGTCCGTCCACGGACTCGTCGCGCCACAGCAGCTTGTTACGGTTGTACTGGGTGATGTCGTTGTAGGTGAACTGTTTTTCGGAGTACCACTGGTAGTACTCGGGAAATTCCCGGATCAGCGCACGCGCGATGCGCACGATGTCGCGCGCCGTAGTGTAATGCTCCTTGTCCGGCAGCCCGGTGCTGTTGACGAAATGGCTGCGCGTCAGCCCCAGTTGCTGTGCGTAGGTGTTCATCAGGGCGGCAAAGCTGGCCTCGGTGCCGGCAATCTGTTCCGCCAGCGCTACGGTGGCGTCGTTGCCGGACTGAATGATCATGCCTTTCAGCAGGTCGGCGACGCTGACCTGGGTGTTCACTTCCACGAACATGCGCGAGCCCTGCGTGCGCCAGGCCTTCTCGCTGATACGGACCTTGTCCGACAACGCCAGTGAGCCGTTACGGATTTCGCTGAAAATCACGTAGGCGCTCATCAGCTTGGTGATGCTGGCGGGTTCCAGCGGCTGGTCGGCGTTTTTCTCGGCGATCGCCTGGCCGCTGAGGAAATCTTCTACCAGGTAGCCCTTGGCGCCCACGGAAGGCGCCTTGGGCACCGGTGTGGCCGCCTGGCTCCAGCTGCTGAAGACGAGGCTGAGGATGAAAAACAGCTTAACGAACGGTATTTTTTTCATGGGCCTGATCGGGTTGCGAACAAGCGCCACATTGTCTGCGCTTGCACGGCATTTTTCAATGGACGGCTCCTAGTCGACGACGACGTGCGGAGAGCTGATGCCCTTGTCGGCGAGCAGGCGGGTCAGCCGGTCCGCGGTTTCGACATTGGCCAGCGGACCGATGCGTACGCGGAAAACGGGCTTCTGGCCGGAATCTTTCCGGGTGATGCGCAGCTCACCGGGAAGTTCCGTGTCGTTGAGGCGTGCCTGCAGGCGTTCAGCGTTGCTGCGCTCGCTGAAAGCGCCCAGTTGCAGGTAGAGAGACGGCGGCCGCGCCTGCTTCGCCGGGGCGGTAGCCGGTCGGGAAATCCTGGGCTGGCTGGCGGCGACCCTGTGTGCCGGTTTGCCGGCGGCATAGACGCGCGGGTCGATGGCCTCGACCTCTACCAGGCCGGTGCCCTGGCCGAGGATATCCAGCCGTGCGGCGGCGGCATAGGACAGGTCGATGAGGCGGTTCTCGTGGAACGGACCCCGGTCATTGATCTTGACGATAACCGATTTGCCGTTGCGCAGGTTGCTGACGCGTGCGTAGGTGGGCAGTGGCAGTGTCTTGTGCGCGGCCGACATCCGGTACATGTCATAGGATTCACCGCTGGAAGTGCGGTGACCATGGAATTTTGTGCCGTACCAGGAGGCAATGCCGCGCTGTTTATAGCCTTTGCTGGAGGTGAGCGTGGCATAGCGTTTGCCGCGCACGACATAGGAAGACGGGTTGCCGTAACGGCTTTTCGGCTCGACGCGCGGCACTGCGTCCTCGACCATGGATACGTCAACGGTTTGATAGGGTGCGCTGTCCTGCGCCTGTGAGTAGCGGCCGGTAGTGTTGCGCTCACCGGGCGAACAGGCCGCCAGCAGGGCGCACAGCGCCCCTGCGCACAGGATATGGCGCCGGTTCAGGCCCGCAGTGCGGGCCTCAGCGTTGTTTGTGCCGGTATTCATCCCGGATGGCTTCACTCAGTTGATATACGGCCATTGAGTACAGGGGGCTGCGATTGTAGCGCGTAATGACATAAAAATTATTGCTGGTCAGCCAGTATTCCGGGCCGTTGCTCTGCTCGAGTTTCAGCAGTGCAACCGGCTGCCCGTCCGGTAGCGGCGGTGTGCTGGTAATGCCCTCGCGGGCAAAATCGCCGGCGGTTTTCTCGCCGGGTTTGAGTTTTTCGGAAAGCTGCGACTCCTTGATGGTCGCAGTGCCGGTTACCTTGTTGGCAACAGGCTCGCCGGCGCGCCAGCCGTGACGGTGGAAATAGTTGGCGACGCTGCCGATGATGTCATCCAGGCTGTTCCACAGGTCGCGTTTTCCGTCCCCGTCGAAATCGACGGCATAACTCCGGTAGCTGGACGGGATGAATTGCCCGTAGCCCATGGCGCCGGCGTACGAGCCTTTGGCGCTGCCTGTATCGACATCCTCTTCACGCGCCAGGATCAGGAAATGTTCCAGTTCCGAACGGAAGAACTTGCTGCGCGGCGGGTAGGCGAAGGCCAGGGTGGAAAGTGAATCGATTACCCGGTAGGAGCCGGTATTGGCGCCGTAGCGGGTTTCGACGCCGATAATGGCAACGACAATGGCCGGGTCCACGCCATATTTCCTGCTGGCGCGTTCCAGAATAGCAACATTTTCTTTCCAGAATCCGACCCCCCCTTCGATGCGACTGGGGGTAAGGAAAATCTTGCGGTACTCGTACCAGGGTTTGGTCTTTTCCGCCGGTCTGGAAATGGCTTCGAGAATATCCTCGCGTTTTTTCGCCCCGGCAAACAGCGTTTCCAGCTGCTGACGGTCGAACCGGTGCTGTTTTACCATGCTGTCGATAAAAACCTGAACTTCCGGATCGTCCTGAAAGTCACCTGCGCAGCCCGGCCCCGCGGCCAGTACACCCAGCAGGCTGATCAGCCATGCACCAAGATTTTTTTGTTTTGACACCGTACTTCCTTATGTGGGCAGCAGTTTTCTGTGCGTGTGTATGGACATCAGGATACCGAAACCGGCCATCAGCGTCACCATTGATGTGCCGCCGTAGCTGACCATGGGCAGGGGCAGGCCGACCACCGGCAGTAATCCCGTCACCATGCCGGTATTGACAATAATGTAGATAAAAAAGGTCATGGCCAGGCTGCCGCCGAGCAGGCGTCCGAAGGTATCCTGCGCCTGGGTGGCGATATACAGGCTGCGGATAATGATAAAGCTGTAAATCAGCAGCAGCGCGCCGATGCCGACCAGGCCGAATTCCTCGCCCAGCACGGCAAAGATGAAATCGGTGGAGCGTTCCGGCAGGAACTCCAGGTGGGCCTGGGTACCGTTCAGCCAGCCCTTGCCGAACAGTCCGCCGGAGCCGATGGCGATCTTGGACTGGATGATATGGTAGCCGGCGCCCAGCGGATCCTGTTCCGGGTCGAGAAAGGTGATGACGCGCTGGCGCTGGTAGTCGTGCATGAAGTGCCAGAGTACCGGCGCCCCGGCGGCGGCCACCAGTGTCAGGCCGCCCAGCAGGCGCCACGACAGGCCGGCCAGGAACAGGGCAAAAAAACCGGCGCTGCCGATCAGCAGCGAGGTGCCCAGGTCAGGTTGCCTGGCAATCAGCATGACCGGCACAATGATGAGTGCGCCGGCGCTCAGCAGCCGCCAGCCGGTTGGTGGCAGGCGTTTGTCGGACAGGTACCAGGCAACCATCATGGGTACTGCCAGTTTCATCATTTCAGACGGCTGAAAGCGTACAAAACCCAGGTCCAGCCAGCGTTGCGCCCCCTTGCCTACGTCACCCGCCACCAGTACCGCCACCAGCAGCAGGAGTCCGACACCGTACAACCAGGGTGTCCAGCGCTGCAGCCATTGCGGGCGCAGCTGCGCAATGACCGCCAGGGCGCCGAAGGCGAGGCCCAGCCGGACGATCTGGCGCATCAACAGGTTTTCATCGCCACCGGCCGAGCTGTACAGCACGAACAGGCCCAGCGTGGACAGGGCCACCAGCCCGAACAGTAGCGCCGCGTCGAGGTGCAGGATATGTTGCCAGTCGCGGCGGCTGGCGTCTTCGCGGTGGCTGTCGAGCAGGGTACTCATGATTCGGGTTTTAGCAGATATTGATCAATAACGATACGCGCGATGGGCGCGGCTACGGCGCTGCCGCTGCCGCCGTTTTCAACCACGACCGCTATCGCGATGCGGGGTTTTTCAAGCGGTGCGAAGGCGATGAACAGTGAATGGTCACGCAGCTTCTCGGCCAGTTTTTCGGCATCGTATTTTTCCTCTTCCTTGAGGCCGAACACCTGGGCGGTGCCGGTCTTGCCGGCAAACTGGTAGGGCGCGTCTTTCCCGACCTTGCGTGCGGTCCCGCGCCTGCCCTGTACGACTTCGTGCATGCCGGCGATAACACTGTTCCAGTTGCGGCGATCCTCGATCACGATGTCGGGGTCGGGTTCTACCTGCAAGGGTGTCAGTTCTATATCACCGTAGATCTGGGTGGAGGCGACGATATGCGGCCTCTCGCGGTCGCCGTAGCGGGCCAGGGCCGCTGTGGCGCTGGCCAGTTGCAGCGGTGTCGTCAGCACGAAGCCCTGACCGATCCCGGCAATCAGGGTCTCCCCCGGGAACCAGGGCAGGTTGCGTGTGGCACGCTTCCATTGCCGTGAAGGCAGCAGCCCCGGCAACTCGCCGCTGATATCGATGCCGGTACGTTCGCCAAAACCGAATTTCGCCAGAAAATCGTGCAGCCGGTCGATCCCCATCGACAGGGCCAGGTCGTAGAAATATACGTCGCAGGACTGGGCAATGGCGATGGACAGGTCGACAGTCCCGTGCCCGCTGCGTTTCCAGTCGCGGTACTTGCGTGCCTTGCCGGGCAACTGGTAGAACCCCGGGCAGTAGGTGTGCGCGTGCTCACTGGTAATGCCCTGTTCGAGGCCGCCCAGACCGACAAAGGGTTTCAGGGTCGAGCCGGGCGGGTACTGGCCGCGCAGTGCGCGGTTGAACAACGGTTGCTTGTCGTCTTCGCGCAGCGCCGTGTAGGTTTTGGTATCGATCCCGTTGACGAACAGGTTGGGGTCATAGGCGGGTTTGCTGACAAAGGCCAGCACGTCACCGTTGTCGGGATTGATAGCGACTATCGCACCCGCCCGTTCACCGAGTGCCTGGTCGGCGACATTCTGCAGCTCGGCATCCAGGGTCAGGTACAGGTTGTTGCCCGGCACCGGTGGTGTGCGTACCAGGGTGCGCAATACGCGGCCTTCCGCGTTGGTCTCGACCTGGCTGTAGCCGACCGAGCCATGCAGTGTTTCTTCATAGGTTTTTTCGATGCCCACCTTGCCGATATGCGTGGTGCCGCTGTAGGTGGAAGTGTCTATGCGCTGCAGGTCGCGCTCATCGATGCGGCCGACATAGCCCACAGCGTGCGCGGTTAGCGGGCCGTGCGGGTAGTGGCGCGAGAGGCCGGCCACGATGTCGACACCGGGGTAGCGGTGCCGGTCGATGGCAAAGCGCGCCACTTCCTCGTCACTGAGGCGAAAGCGCAGCGGTACCGGTTTGAACACCGGCGTGCGGGCGCGCAATTGTTCGAAACGTTTACGGTCCACGTCACGGATATTGACCAGTTGCGACAGCGCATCCAGCAGGGCATCCATGTCGTGCACCTGTTCCGGCGTGATTTCCAGCCGGTAGGACGGCAGGTTGTCCGCCAGGATCAGGCCGTTGCGGTCGAAAATCAGCCCGCGATTGGGCGGCAGCGGCAGTATCTTGATACGGTTGTCGTCAGACAGCGTAATGTAGTGTTCGTGCGCCAGTACCTGCAGGTAGATCAGTCGTCCCACCAGGATGGCGATCAGTATTCCGGCAAACACCAGTGCCTGCACCGAACGTTGCATGAACAGCCGGCTCTCGAACAGGTAGTCCTTGATGGTAACCCGCACGGCCATGGGTCACTGTACCTGGAAGTTGATGCGCAGGGTGGTCAGGAAACGGTACACGAAAGGCCACAACAATGCGCCGACCAGCGATGGCAGCCAGTAAGCGAGCGGGCGGGCGGGCCGGCCGATGGTGCTGTCGACCCACAGCGTCAGTAACTGGTGCAGTACCAGCATCACCAGTACCGTGAGCGCCTGTTGCCACATGGGATAGATACGGATGCGCTGGTGCAGGCGCACGCAGACGTAGGCGATGATGCTCAGCGCCAGCGCGTGTTGCCCGAGCAGGGTTCCGGTGAGCACATCCAGGAACAGGCCGGCGATGAAGCCGGAAGCAACACTGACCCGGTAGGGCAATGCCAGGCACCAGAAGATCAGTGTCAGCGTGACCCAGTCCGGGCGCCAGTTGCGCAGACCATCAGACAGCGGAATGATGGTGAGCAGCATGGCGATTGCAAAACTCAGCAGTATGATGATGCCGCCGTGGTGCCGGGTCAGGTTCATGGCGTGGCGGTTTCTGTTTCAGCTTCGGTTTCGTCGCCGGTCGGTTGGGTCGATGCCAGCGGATTCTGTGCCCCGGGGGGCCATACCAGCAATACCTCGCGGCTGCGATCCAGCAAGGCGCGCGGGCGCGCGGTGACGTGCGAGAAGGTGCGGCCGGGGTCCTGCTGTACGTCGATTACCTCGGCAACCGGGTAACCGGGTGGAAAGCGTCCGCCCAGGCCCGAGCTGACCAGCAAATCACCGCTGCGGATATCGGCGTTGTTGGGGATATGCGGCAGCTCCAGGCGGTCGATCGATCCGGTACCCAGGGCGATGGTGCGCAGCCCGGTGCGGTTGACCTGTACCGGGATGGCATGGGCGGGGTCGGTAATCAGCATTGCCGTCGAGGTGAAGGGTCCAACATGAATCAGCTGCCCCATTACCCCCTGGCTGTCCAGCAGCGGCTGGCCCTCGAACAGGTGATCGAGCGAACCCTTGTTGAGCTCTATCTGGTGACGATAGGGATCCATGTCCACCGACAGCAGCGTGCAATCAGCATGGGACGTTCTTCCACCTGGAAGGAGGAATCCAGCAGTGCCCGCAGGCGCCGGTTTTCGGCTTCCAGGGCTTCCAGTTTCTGCAGCTGGGTATTCAGCACCAGCTGCTGGGTGCGCAGGCTGGCGTTCTCTTCCTGGAGTTCGCGCCGCGTGGACAGGGATTCGCGGAACCATTCGCCGCTGGTGTGGGGCAGGTCAACCACCCACTGCAGCGGATACACCAGCACCGACAGCGCGGCGCGCACACTGTCCAGGTGGTGCTGGCGGTGGTCAACGGTCATTAACGCAATGGATAGTGCAACAAGGCCCACAAGGCGGGCAAACAGCGGCGGGCCTGCTGTGAAGATCTGCTTGATGGGCTTACCTCGCGAACGTTATTCGAGGGCAAACAAATCACCGCCGCGCTCGTCGAGCAACTCGAGCGCGCGGCCGCCGCCGCGTGCCACGCAGGTCAGCGGGTCATCGGCGACAACGACCGGTAATCCGGTCTCTTCCATTATCAGCCGATCAAGATCTCTTAACAATGCGCCGCCGCCGGTGAGCACGATGCCGCGTTCGGCGACGTCGGCGCCGAGTTCCGGCGGTGTCTGTTCCAGGGCGGTCTTGACCGCGCCGACGATACCGGCCAGCGGTTCCTGCAGGGCTTCCAGGATTTCGTTGCTGTTGAGGGTAAAGCTGCGTGGTACGCCCTGGGCCAGGTTGCGGCCCTTGACCTCGAGTTCTTTCATTTCGGCGCCCGGGTAGGCAGAGCCGATCTGTTGCTTGATGTGTTCGGAAGTGGCCTCGCCGATCAAAGTGCCATAATTCCGGCGCACGTAATTCACAATGGCCTCGTCGAAGCGGTCACCGCCGATACGTACGGAAGATGAATAGACGATGCCGTTGAGCGAAATGACCGCGACTTCCGAGGTGCCGCCGCCGATATCCAGCACCATGGAACCACGTGCCTCGTCCACCGGCATGCCGGCGCCGATGGCGGCTGCCATGGGTTCCTCGATCAGGTAGACCTCGCGAGCCCCCGCACCGGCGGCCGATTCCTTGATCGCGCGGCGCTCCACCTGGGTGGAGCCGCAGGGCACACAAATCAGCACACGCGGGCTGGGGCGGAAGAAACGCGCCTCGTGCACCTTGTGGATAAAGTGCTGCAGCATTTTCTCGGTGACGGTGAAATCCGCGATGACACCTTCTTTAAGGGGTCGTATGGCGGTGATATTGCCCGGCGTGCGGCCCAGCATGGCTTTCGCCTCGGCGCCTACCGCGGCGATGCTTTTGGGCCCGCCGGGACCGCGATCCTGGCGAATGGCGACCACCGAGGGTTCGTTGAGCACGACACCCTGACCGCGCACATAGATCAGGGTATTGGCGGTACCCAGATCGATGGATAAATCGTTGGAGAACATCCCCATCAGACTTCTGAACATGGAGCACTGAATCCCTTGCCCGGTGAAAGGGCTGTAATCTAGCAATGCGTGACAACTTCGGCAAGCAAATAACGCGCCTGTTTGCAGAATACATGCGCCACCGGAGCCGATTCTGCCTGCAACAGGCGGGGCAATTGTGCTACCTTTCGCGTTTTCCCGGAGCAGTAATTGAGAGCAGCAGCATGTCACTGGATTCAGAGGCCGTTAGCCGGATTGCCCACCTCGCGCGTTTGGGCGTAGAACAAAGCGAGTATGAAACCTATGCGCGCAACCTGTCCGATATCCTGTCGTTTATCGAACAGCTGAACAGCGTCGATACCCGGGGTGTCGAACCCATGGCGCACCCGCTGGATGCCAGCCAGCGGTTGCGCGCGGACGAGGTATCCGAGACCAATCAGCGTGACAGGTTCCAGCGCATAGCTCCGCGCACCGAGGCGGGTCTGTACCTGGTACCGAAAGTCATCGACTGAGGCCCGTTTATCATGTTCCAGAAATCGATTTCCGAGCTGGCCAGGGGCCTGCGCGACGGTGAATTTTCCAGCGTGGAGCTGACGCAGGGCTTTCTCGACCGGATCAGGCGCCACGATGCGCAGCTGAACAGCGTGATTACGCTGACCGACAGTGCCGCGCTGGAAGCGGCGCGCGCTGCGGATGCCCGCCTGAAAAGCGGTGATGCGGGGATGCTGACCGGCATCCCGTTCCTGCATAAGGATATTTTCTGTACCGATGGGGTGCGTACCAGCTGTGGTTCGCGCATGCTCGACAATTTTGTGGCGCCCTACGATGCCACGGTGACCGCCAGGCTCAAGGCCGCCGGTGCGGTCATGCTGGGCAAGACCAACATGGACGAGTTCGCCATGGGTTCGTCCAACGAGACCAGTTTCTACGGGCCGGTGAAAAACCCCTGGGACCTGCAGCGCGTGCCGGGGGGGTCCTCGGGTGGTTCGGCGGCGGCGGTGGCCGCGCGCCTGGCGCCACTGGCGACCGGCACGGATACCGGTGGATCCATCCGCCAGCCCGCGGCCCTGTGCGGTGTCACCGGCATCAAGCCGACCTACGGGCGTGTGTCGCGCTACGGCATGATTGCTTTTGCCTCCAGCCTGGACCAGGCCGGGCCGTTTGCCGCCTCGGCACAGGATGCTGCTTATATGCTGGAGGCCATGGCGGGGTTCGACCCGCGCGACTCCACCAGTATCGACCAGCCGGTCGACCATTACGCCGGGATGCTGGACGACGATCTCGCCGGCCTGACGATCGGCTTACCCAAGGAATATTTTGGCGACGGACTGGATGCCGGGGTGGGTGCGGCCGTGGAAGCGGCTGTCGAGGCGTATAAAAAGCTCGGCGCACAGGTCAGGGAGATCAGCTTGCCCAATACCGCGCTGGCGGTGCCCGCCTACTACGTGGTGGCGCCGGCGGAGTGTTCGTCCAACCTGTCGCGTATGGACGGCGTGCGTTTCGGTTACCGCTGCGAGGACCCCAAAGACCTGGAAGACCTGTACGTGCGCTCGCGCGGCGAAGGTTTTGGCGACGAGGTGAAGCGCCGCATTCTGGTGGGCACCTATGCCCTGTCGGCCGGGTACTACGATGCCTACTACCTGAAGGCGCAGCAGGTGCGGCGCCTGATCCGGGACGATTTCGTGCAGGCCTTCAGGGAGGTCGATGTCATCATGGGGCCGACCGCGCCCGGTACCGCGTTCCGGCTGGGTGAGCGCTGTGACGACCCGGTCACCATGTACCTGTCGGATATCTATACCATCGCGGTAAACCTCGCCGGTCTGCCGGGTATGTCGATCCCGGCGGGGGTGGTGGATGGACTGCCGGTGGGGTTGCAGTTGATAGGCGATTATTTCGAGGAAGGTCGCCTGCTGAATGCTGCGCACCGTTATCAACAGGTCAGCGACTGGCATACGCGCATGCCGGCCGGCTTCGAGTAAAGAGAGTAGACAGGATGGAATGGGAAGTTGTCATCGGGCTGGAGATACACGCACAGCTGGCTACGCGCAGCAAGATATTTTCCGGCGCCCCTACGGCCTACGGCGCCGAGCCCAATACCCAGGCCTGTGCCGTGGACCTGGGCCTGCCCGGGGTGTTGCCGGTACTCAACGGCAGTGTGGTCAGCATGGCGGCGAAATTCGGCCTGGCGACACACTCCACCGTAGCGCGGCGCTCGGTATTTGCGCGCAAGAATTATTTTTACCCCGACCTGCCCAAGGGTTACCAGATCAGCCAGTTTGAACTGCCGATCGTGCACGACGGTTACCTCGATATTGATATGGACGATGGTGAAACCCGGCGCATCGGTATCACCCGCGCCCACCTGGAAGAAGACGCCGGCAAGTCCCTGCACGAGGACTTCCAGGGTGAAACCGGTATCGATCTCAACCGCGCCGGGACCCCCTTGCTGGAAATCGTTTCCGAGCCGGATATGCGTTCCGCCGCCGAAGCCGTCGCCTACATGAAAAAGATACACGCGCTGGTGCGTTATCTGGAAATCTGCGATGGCAACATGCAGGAAGGTTCTTTCCGTTGTGACGCCAACGTGTCGATCCGGCCAAAGGGACAGGAAGCATTCGGCACCCGCGCGGAAATCAAGAATATCAACTCGTTCCGCTTTGTCGAACGCGCCATCAACTTTGAAATAGAGCGTCAGATCGAGCTCATCGAGGGCGGTGGCGAAGTGGTGCAGGAAACCCGCCTGTATGACGCGGACCGGGATGAAACCCGCTCCATGCGCAGCAAGGAGGAAGCGAACGACTACCGCTATTTCCCCGACCCGGACCTGCTGCCGGTAGAGCTGGATCAGGCCTTCATCGACGAGATCGAAAAAGAGCTGCCCGAACTCCCGGATGCCAGACGCGAACGGTTTATGCAGGATTTCGAGCTGTCGCGAGCGGATGCGACAGCGTTGACGGGCAGCCGTGAACTGGCGGATTTTTTCGAGCAGACCGTTGCAGCGGCCGGTGGTGAAGGAAAACTGTGCGCCAACTGGGTCATGGGCGAAGTATCTGCGCTACTCAACAAGGAAGGCAGGGACATCAGCGCGAGTCCGGTGAGTCCCGGGCTGCTGGGCGGCATGTTGCAGCGCATCAGTGACGGCACCATCTCGGGCAAGATTGCCAAGCAGGTATTCGAGGCGATGTGGAACGGTGAAGGCAGTGCCGATGACATCATAGAGAAAAAAGGGCTGCGCCAGATCACTGACAGCGGCGCCATTGAAAAGATCATCCGCGATGTACTCGATGCCAATCCCAAACAGGTCGAGCAGTACCGGGGCGGGCAGGAAAAACTGCTGGGTTTCTTTGTTGGCCAGGTGATGAAAGCGACCCAGGGCAAGGCCAGCCCGGGCGAGGTCAACAAGATTCTCAGGCAGATCCTGACGGACTGATTGCCAACGCCGCTAGATGAATGCACACCCGCTACGCTGAATATGCCATCACGCGACACCGATTGCCTGCACCGTTTCGTGTTCGAGCACAGTGATGTGCGCGGGGAACTGGTGCACCTGGATGCCAGCTGGCAGGCCGTTCTGGAACGCAGGGATTATCCGCCGGTGGTGCGCGAGTTGCTCGGCCAGGCCGTGGTTGCCGCCACCCTGTTATCCGCCACCATAAAAATCGACGGCTCGCTGCAGTTGCAATTGCAGGGCGACGGGCCGCTCAGGCTGTTGCTGGTCGAGGTGACGGCGCAACGCACGCTGCGCGGGCTGGCGCACTGGGACGGTGAGGTGCCGGCCGGGGTGTTGCCCGCACAGGTTGGTAATGCGCGCCTGACATTGACCATCGACCCGGGGTCGGGCGGGGAACGTTACCAGGGGCTGGTCGAGATCGAGGAAGAAAGCCTGACGGCTGCGCTGGAGAACTATTTTCAGCGCTCCGAGCAACTGGCTACGCGTCTGTGGCTGGCTGCGGACGGAGAGCGCGCCTGCGGCATGCTATTGCAGCGCCTGCCGGGCAAGGATGTCGACGACCGGGACTGGGAACACGATGTCTGTCTCGGCGAGACAATATCGGCGCACGAGTTGTTGCAGCTGTCCACGCGGGAACTTTTGCATCGCCTGTATCACGAACAGGATGTCAGGCTGTTTGAAGCGGAACCGGTCAGCTTCCGTTGTTCCTGTTCAAGGGAGCGTATCGAAACCATGTTGCGCGGCCTGGGGTACAGTGAGGTGCAGGACATTCTGGAAGAGCAGGGCAGCGTCAGTGTGAACTGTGAGTTCTGCGCCCACGTCTATGGTTTTGACCGTGTCGATGTCGAACGCCTGTTTGCGGCCGCAGACCAGCCGGAAATCCCGCAAACGCGTCACTAGTGCTCTATCAACATGATAATTACGGGTTCAGCGTCCCTGTGGTGTTTCGCAGTAAGGCGCAGTGCGAAGGCAATGGCCATTGCCTGCGAGGCGCGCCTTGCCGTGAACATTGACAAGCTAACTGAATCCGTAATTATCATGTTGATAGAGCACTAGATTTCCAGCTGCACCTGTATGGCCTTGCCCTCGTGCAGGCGAAACCCTCTCATTTCCAGTACACCACGCGTATTCAGCGACACGATAATATACAGCGCCTCGGGATACCCGACCTGCTGCAGGTCTGTGCCGGAGGGCTGTGCCGGACTGTGCGGGTGCGAATGATAGATGCCGAACAGTTCTTCCCCCTGTTCACGCATTCTGCGTAATGCATCGATCTGGAGCGCGGGGTCCATGGTGAACAACTGCTGTGGCCGGTCCGATATATTGGGAATCGGGATGCAGCGCTGTGGTCGGCCGCCCCTGGCGGCAATCAGGCCGCAGATTTCAGCGTCGGGCGACGACTGGGCCTGGTAGAGGATCCGGTTGACGAGCTGGCGTGGCAGGATGATGCGTTCCATGGGTTAGCGTTAATGTACTTCAGTTGCCGCATACCGGGCAATGGGGGTCCTTGTTGAGTTTAATGCTGCGCCACTCGTGGTACAGGCCGTCGAATACCAGCAGGCGGCCGCACAGGGTTTCGCCGATGGCGAGCAGTACCTTGATGGTTTCCAGCGCCTGCAGGCTGCCGATCACGCCTACGAGCGGTGACAGTACACCGCTTTCACTGCAGGTCTGGTCGGGTTCCTCGCCTTCGCTGTACAGGCAGCGATAGCAGGGGCTGTCTTCGCGTTGTGGCAGAAAAACGGAGAGCTGGCCTTCCATGCGGATGGCCGCCCCCGATACCAGCGCCGTGCCGCTATCCACGCAGGCTGCGTTGATCGCGAAGCGGGTAGCGAAGTTATCGCTGGCATCGATAACCAGGTCGGCCTGCGTGACGAGGTCGGCAAGCGCCGCGTTGTCCATGAAGGCGTTCAGTGCGGTGACCCGGATATCCGGGTTCAGGCCTGTCAGCGTGTCCCTGGCTGAATCGACCTTGGCACGCCCGAGGTCGGCATTGCGGTGCAGGATCTGGCGCTGCAGGTTGGACAGGTCCACCGTGTCGTTGTCCGCGATGGTGATGCGCCCGATACCGGCGCCGGCCAGGTACATGGCGACCGGGGAACCCAGTCCGCCGGCGCCGATAATCAGGACATGCGCATCCAGCAGCTTCTGCTGGCCCGCGGCATCGACTTGCGGCAGCATGATTTGCCGGCTGTAGCGAAGCAGTTGCTGGTCATCCATAAGTGGACGATACCGGCCGCAGCGCTAAAAAAACAGACGGGGACTAAAGGTATTTGCGCCAGTGCTGGGGACGCTCGTCGCGGCAGCCGTGCGAATGGCACCGGTAGCAGCGCATGAAAATGTCGCGTGTATTTTGATCCCGGCCTGTGGGAGATCCCAGGGCCTGCAGTTCATTCTCTTCGGTGTAGTAGTACAGGGCGCGTTTCAGTTTTGCCAGCAGGCTGTTGTCCAGGTGGAAACCGAGTTCGGATAACAGGTCTTCGATAACGTTCAGCGAGATTTTGTTCAGGTCGTAGCTGATGTGCAGCGTGTTATGCGAGCGATCCGGTACCGTTACCCTGGTGACGCCGTCGACATCGGCGAGTACCAGCGTGGCGCTGAGTGCCTGTTGCGGGTCCGGGTGTGGATTACAGAACCCTATTTCCCGGTATTTGACAGGGTCCGGGGGTGCTTGATCCATACCCAAATCCTATACGAATTGCAGGGGTGAAGCGAGCGCTGTGTCAGGGCGGCTTTTGTGCGTAGCTGACGCGTTCCGCCCCGGCCAGGTCGCGCACGCAGGAAATATTGATAAATCCTTTTGAATTTAACAGGTTGCGGACATGTTTCGACTGGTCAAAGCCGTGTTCGAGGAACAGCCAGCCACCTGTTTTCAGGACCCGCGGCGTGTCCGCGGCCAGGCGTCGGAGCTCATCCAGCCCGTCAGCTCCGGCGGCGAGTGCCGACAGTGGTTCATGGCGCACGTCACCCTGGCGGAGGTGCGGGTCCTGCTCGGCGACGTAGGGGGGGTTGGCAATAATGGCATCAAATGATGTATCGGGCAGCGCGTCGCACCAGCTGGCGTTGACGACGGAAATATTGTGGATACCCAGGCGCCGGGCATTGCGCTGCGCGACGCGGCAGCAGGAAAAGGAACGGTCCAGCGCCCGGAGCGACCACGATGCTCTTTCCTTTGCCAGCGCTATGGCGATTGCACCGCTGCCGGTGCCGAGATCGGCAACCTGCAGGTTTGCGCGTGCCGGTAACAGCGCCAGTGCCTGTTCCACCAGCAGTTCGCTTTCGGGGCGTGGAATCAGTGTGTGCGCCGTGACTTCAAGATCCAGTGACCAGAACTCACGCTGTCCGGTCAGGTAGGCGACGGGGCGGCCTGCTGCACGTTGTGCAAGCAGCTTTTCGAAGTGCAGCGCCTGTTCTTCACCGAGTGCGGTTTCCGGCCAGGCGTGCAGGTAACTGCGGGGTTTGTCGAGCATGTGCGACAGTAATACTTCGGCATCCAGCCGCGCATGTTCGCTGTTCCCCAGCTTAATAACTGCAAGGTCGAGCGCTTCCTTTATGCGGTATTTCATAAGAAGAAACGGCCTGGTGTTGAAGGTGTGCTAATCGCTTGAACTGAGCTCGGCCAGGCGGTCGGCCTGGTCTTCGCTCTGCAGGGGATCGATAACGTGCTCGAGGTTGCCCTGCATGATTTCATCGAGTTTGTAGAGTGTCAGGTTGATGCGGTGATCGGTTATGCGCCCCTGCGGGAAATTGTAGGTGCGGATGCGTTCCGAACGGTCGCCGCTGCCGACCAGGCGACGCCGCGTTTCGGTTTCTTCGCTGCGGTGCTTTTCGTCTTCCACGGCCTGGATACGCGCCGCCAGCAACGACATGGCGCGCGCGCGGTTTTTGTGTTGTGAGCGTTCGTCCTGGCATTCGACAACAATGCCGGTTGGTGCATGAGTAATGCGCACCGCCGAGTCGGTCTTGTTCACGTGCTGACCGCCCGCGCCGGAGGCGCGGTAGGTATCTATTTTCAGGTCCGCGGGATTGATGTCGACGGCATCCTGCTGTTCGGCTTCCGGCAATACCGCGACGGTGGCGGCCGAAGTGTGGATGCGTCCCTGCGATTCGGTTTCGGGAACCCGCTGTACCCGGTGTGCGCCGGATTCAAACTTGAGCCGGGCATAGACATCCTGGCCGCTGATACGCGCAATGATTTCCTTGTAGCCGCCGTGTTCCCCGCTGCTCTCGCTGAGGATCTCGACAGTCCAGCGCTGGTTCTCCGCGAAGCGGGAATACATGCGGAACAGGTCGCCGGCAAAAATGGCGGCTTCATCGCCGCCGGTGCCGGCGCGGATTTCCAGGTAGACGTTCTTGTTGTCGTTCGGGTCCCTTGGCAGCAGATGGGTTTGGAGTTCCAGTTCCAGTTGTTCGCGACGTGCGCGGGCCGCTGCCAGTTCTTCTTCGGCCATGGCTTTGAGCTCGGGGTCCGGATCCTGCAGCATGTCCTGTGCCGCCTGTTCATCCTCGCGGGTTTGCTGCAATGCATCGAAGCAGCTGACCACCGGGTTGATCTGTGCATACTCTACCGACAGTTCGCGGAAGCGCCGGTTATCGGCAATGACGTCCGGGTCGGCCAGTAATGCACTGACTTCCTGGGCACGTTCCACGATGGTTTCGAGTTTTCTTTCCAGTGAAGGGTTCACATCAGCCCCTGTCCAGGTCGTACAGTTTGAGGGCTGCCTGCAGTAATGCGGTATCCCCGCTTTCCGCAGCCTGCCGGATACGCACACTGGGCCCGTGGGCCAGCTTGTTGGTCAGCGTACGGGCGAGAAAGTCCAGCGCCTCCCGGGGATCCCTGCCGTTGCCCAGCATCTGCCGGGCCTTGTCCAGCACTTCATCGCGCTGCCGCTCGGCCTGCAGGCGGTAATTACGGATTGAGGCAACGGCGTCCTGGCCGCGCAGCCAGGCCATGAAACGGTCCACCTGCACATCGATAATATCCTCGGCCTGGTGTGCCGCCTGTTGCCGGGACTTGAGGTTTTCCTGGATGACTTCCTGCAGGTCGTCAACGGTATAGAGATAGATATCCTCGAGTTCGGCAACCGCCGGATCGATGTCGCGCGGCACGGCAATGTCAACCATGAACACGGGCCGGTGCTTGCGTCCCTTGAGTGCGGTTTTTACCATTCCCTTGTCGAGTATCGCTGTGTCGCTTGCCGTCGCGGAAATCACAATGTCCGCTTCGGGAAGGTGCGCCGGTATCTCGTCCAGGCCGATGCCGTAGCCGTTGAAACCCGCTGCCAGCCTGTGGGCATTTTCCAGCGTGCGGTTGGCAACGATCAGCTGTCCCAGCTGCTGGTCGTGCAGGTGACGCGCGGTCAGCTCGATGGTTTCGCCGGCACCAACCAACAGGGCTGTGTGTTGTTTGAATTCGCTGAAAATCTGGCGCGCCAGGCTGACGGCGGCGAAAGCAATCGATACCGGGCTTTCGCCAATCGCGGTATCGGTGCGGATCTGCTTGGCTACCGAGAAGGTGTGCTGGAACAAACGGCCCAGCGTGATGTCCAGCGTGCCGGCTTCGTTTGCATTTTGCCAGGCTTCTTTCATCTGCCCGAGAATCTGTGGTTCTCCGAGAATCATCGAATCCAGGCCGCCGGCCACGCGCAACAGGTGACGTACCGCCTCGTCATTCGGAAAGCTGTAGAGGTGCGGCCGGATGGCTTCAGGCTTCATTTGATGAAAGCGCGCCAGCCACTCGGTCAGGGTGTCGGCCGCCGGACCCTCCTGTATGCCGCAGTACAGCTCGGTGCGGTTGCAGGTGGACAGGATCGCGGCTTCGTTGACCACGGGCAGGGCAACCAGATTGTGCAGCGCATCGGTAATGCGATCACCGGTGATGGCAACCTGCTCCCGCAGTTCGACCGGTGCGGTGCGGTGGTTGATGCCGAGCGCGATCAGGGACATAAGTACACGTATTATAAATATAAACGAGAAATTCTGCGGGATGGCACGGATGAATACAAGCTGGCGCAGATAACTGTAGCTTCTGAATAGTTTGCCGTATAGTGACGCGACGACTGAAAGGTTAACCGATTACCGGACAAGATGATTGTTTTTAGATGTAAAAGCGTAAATCTGCGTCACGCATGGGTGCTGTTTGCAGGTTTGCTGCTTGCCGCCTGTAGCCAGCCCCAGGTCAAACCCGATTCGCAGGAGCCGACAGCTGTCACCACTCCATCTGCTGCGCAGCCGGAGCAGAATGCCGGACAGCCTGCGGCCGAAACCGGGCGCGAGGAACTGACAGCGTCCTTGCTTTACGGTGTATTGATGGGGGAGATCGCCGGTCAGCGTGGTCGTCTGGACGTCTCCGGTGCCGCCTATCTGCAGGCTGCGAAGCAGAGCAACGATCCCCGCATTGCCGAACGCGCGCTGAAGATATCCATTTTCGCCAAGCAGCCGGGACTCGCTTACCAGGCCGCACAGCGCTGGGTAGAGCTTGCCCCGGACAATGCTGAAGCGCGGCAGACACTGGCGGTTCTGGCGCTGCGCCTGAACCAGCAACAGGAAGCGCTGGACCAGTTCGGGTACCTGCTGCAGAACGATGAGCGGGGCGACGGTACAGCGTACCAGTCCATGCTGACACTGCTGGCTCGTGAACCTGACAAGGAACGTGCACTGCAGCTCATGTCGCAACTGGTGGCATTGCGTCCGCAGGACCCCCAGGCACACTTCGCCTATGCGCGGCTGGCGGTACACGCCGAAAAATGGCCGCTTGCGGAGCAGGAGGTAGCGCGTTGTCTGGAGCTGAAGCCCGGCTGGACGGATGCGCTGATTTTGCAGGCACAGGTGAATCTCAAGCAGGACCGGGGCAGCGCGGCGCGCGCGCAGATGGAAGCCGCATTACAGGGCGACCCCGATAACCTGGATCTGCAGCTGGCGTATGCGCGCCTGCTGGTGGACCTGGAAGATTTCGAAGCTGCGCGCAAACAGTATCGCAGTTTGCTCAAGCGCAAGCCCGATAACGGACAGGTGGTGTATTCGCTGGCGTTGCTGGCGCTGGAAGCCGGTGACCTGAAGGAAGCGCGCACCCGTTTCAAAAAACTGGTGGAGCTGGATTTTCAGACCCAGCAGGCCTACTACTACCTGGGCGCTATCGCGGAAGAGCAGAAGAATACCCGGCGCGCCCTGAAGTGGTACAACAAGGTGGATCCGGAAGGGGATCACTGGATCGAAGTGCAGATCCGCGTGGCGCGTCTGGAAGCACAGGGGGGTGATGTCAAGGCGGCGCGTGATCGCTTGCGTACACTGCGCCTGGCACAACCCGGCCAGGCACAGCGCCTGTTCCTGGTGGAAGGAGAAATTCTCTCCGGAATCGAGTGGTACGAGGAAGCCTACAAGCTGTACAGCGAGTACCTGGAAACACGCCCCGACGATCTGGAAATCCTGTATGCGCGCTCGCTGGTTGCAGAACGCCTGGATCGTCTGGAGCAGGCTGAAAAAGACCTGCGTGCGGTGCTGAAGGTGGAACCGGACAATGCCAGGGCCCTGAATGCGCTGGGCTATACACTCGCTGATCGAACCGATCGCTATGAAGAAGCGCTGGTCTACGTGCAGAAAGCCTTTGATCAGACGCCGGAGGATCCGGCGGTTATCGACAGCATGGGCTGGGTGCTGTATCGACTCGGGCGTTTGCAGGAGGCGCGCGATCACCTGCAAAAAGCCTATGACATGACCGGGGATGCGGAGATTGCCGCGCACCTTGGTGAGGTTATATGGGCCATGGGTGACAGGGCCGCGGCGCGAACGCTATGGAACAAGGCGCGCAAGGAAGCGCCCGGTGACCCGGTTCTGGAAGAAACGGTACGGCGTTTATCCCCCTAGAAATCCAGTGTGCGATAGCATCCGGGCATCATCCCTGACATATACCGACAGCACGCGCTGGTTGTTGCTGGCCATGCTGTTAATGACAACCGCCTGTGCTACCCGTCCACAGGTACCCGCACCCGAAGCGGAGTCCGCCTGGCTCGAACACCGTGCGACACTGGAAGCGCTGCATGACTGGCAGGTGCGAGGTCGCGTTGCACTGCGTACTGAAGACGAGGGCTGGAGCGCCGCTTTCGACTGGCAGCAGCGTGGCGATGACTACCGTATCCGCCTGCGTGGCCCTTTTGGTCAGGGCGCGGTGGAACTGCGCGGCGACCGGCACGGCGTATGGCTCAAACGCGCCGACCAGCCGGCTGTTTTCGCGTTGAACGCGGAGGCCTTGCTGCAACAGCAAACCGGCTGGCGGTTGCCGGTCACAGGCCTTGCCGCGTGGCTGCGTGGCCTGCCGGTCGGCGGCAGTGACCCGCTTGTACGGTGGGATGAGCAGGGCCGCCTGTTGCACATCGCGCAGAACGGCTGGCAGATAGACTACCAGCGCTACACGGACAGTAACGGGTTGCCGCTGCCGCAGAAGTTGCGCCTCGAGCGCGACGCCGTGCAGGTCAGGTTTGTGCTCGATGACTGGCAGATTCCATGACCACGCCGGCTAAAGACAGCTACTGGCCGGCGCCCGCCAAACTCAATCTGTTTTTGCACGTCATCGGCCGCCGTGCCGACGGGTACCACGAGTTGCAGACAGTATTTCAGTTTCTGGATCGTGGTGATCGCCTGTGGTTCGAGGTGGCTGACGAAGGCGTTGTGGAGCTGGAAGGGGGCTTGCCCGATGTTCCCCCCGGACAGGACCTGATTGTTCGTGCCGCGCGCAGCCTGTTGCGGCACACCCGCCGCAGCCGGGGTGTACGCGTGCGGGTCGACAAGCGCCTGCCGGCGGGGGGCGGTCTGGGCGGCGGCAGTTCCGACGCCGCGACCACGCTGGTGGCGCTGAATGCCCTGTGGGATCTGCGTCTCGGGGTCGATGAACTGGCCGGGATCGGGCTGCAACTGGGTGCCGATGTGCCGGTGTTCGTGCGCGGATTTGCGGCCTGGGCTGAAGGGGTGGGCGAGTTACTGACCCCCATGGCGGACCTGCCGGAGCCCTGGTACCTGATCCTGAATCCGGCGGTAAATGTATCAACTGCCGTGGTATTCTCCGATCCCGGATTGACACGCAACGCGCCCCCGCTCAAAATACCCGCCTTTGCCTCGGGCGTGGGGACCAATCATCTTCAGGAAGTGGTTGCGCGACGCTATCCGGAAGTGGCTAAGGCTTTGGAATGGCTGGATAAATTTCGGCCTGCGCGTATGACCGGGAGTGGCTCCTGCGTATTTGCCGCCTGCGCGGATCGACAGCAGGCGGAGTCCATACTGCAACAGGTGCCGGCGCCCTGGAGCGGGTTCGTGGCACAGGGCCGTAACCGCTCGCCGCTGCTGCAGCGGCTGGAGCAGATGTAAGGGCGTATTTTCTTGGGGCGTCGCCAAGCGGTAAGGCACTGGGTTTTGATCTCAGCATACGCAGGTTCGAATCCTGCCGCCCCAGCCATAGTTGGAAAAGGTTGCGTTGACACTGAACTGGATTAGTCCGGTTGACGTGTCCAGGTGGCAGGATTTGAAGCTAAAGGTTCGACAAATCCGCGTAGCGGATTTGAACGGCGAAGCCGGCCCCGCAGGGGTGAGGGACGCAGTCCCGAATCATCCTGCCGCCCCGGCCATAGTTGAAAACGGCGACGTTTTTGTCACACAACAACAGGTGAAGACAGCATGAAAGGCATGGCACCATCGGACGCAGACAATCGCCTGATGGTGTTTTCGGGTAGCGCCAACCCGCCATTGGCGCAATCGATTGCCAGTCGTCTGCATCTGCACCTGGGCAAGTCGACGATCAGCGAGTTCAGCGACGGCGAGATCATGGTTGAGATCACGGAAAATGTCCGTGGTCGCGATGTGTTCGTGGTGCAACCGACCTGTGCGCCGACCAACAACAACCTGATGGAGCTGCTGGTCACGGTGGATGCCCTGCGGCGCGCTTCGGCGGCCCGTATCACCACGGTGATACCGTATTTCGGTTATGCGCGCCAGGATCGCAGGCCGCGCTCGGCGCGGGTGCCGATAACCGCCAAGGTGGTAGCGCAGATGATCGGCGATGCGGGTGCCGACCGGGTCCTGACAGTGGATCTGCACGCGGAGCAGATACAGGGCTTCTTCAACGTGCCGGTCGACAATGTCTATGCGTCACCGATTCTGCTGGGTGATGTATGGCGACAGAAGTACCCGAACCTCATGGTAGTGTCACCGGATGTTGGTGGCGTGGTCAGGGCAAGAGCGCTGGCCAAGCGTCTGGACGATGCGGATCTTGCGATTATCGACAAGCGTCGACCGAAAGCCAATGTGGCGAAAGTCATGCATATTATCGGTGAGGTCGAAGACCGCAGCTGCGTGCTGGTAGACGACCTGGTCGATACCGCGGGTACCCTGTGCCAGGCGGCCGGCGCGCTGAAGGAGCACGGTGCACAGCGGGTTGTTGCGTACTGCACGCACCCCGTATTGTCCGGTAACGCGATAAAGAATATCGATAACTCGCAACTCGATGAACTGGTCGTGACGGATACTATCCCGCTGCGTCCCGATGCGCAGGCCTGTACGCGCATACGGCAACTGAGTATTGCGGAAATGCTGGCCGAGACGATTCGCCGTATCAGCGCCGAAGAGTCGGTCAGTTCGATGTTTATGGACTAGGGAAGCTCTGATTAACTTATGTGCACTTGTCATTGCGAGCGCAGCGCGGCAATCTCGTGACGTGGCATCAGCCGGTTGGAGATTGCCACGGCGCTATGCGCCTCGCAATGGCGACACATAAGAGCTTTCTTAGGATTTTTTGGTCTCCTCTGGTCGCGGAGGAGTTGTTTGGTAAACCTGGAGTATGAAGTATGTCTATTTTTGAACTCGAAGCCGAGTCGCGCTCAGACAAGGGGAAAGGTGCGAGCCGCCGCCTGCGTCGTGACGGCATGGTACCGGCTGTCATCTACGGTGGCAGTGAGGAACCGCAATCAATCAAGCTGGTGCACAGTGAAATCCTGAAGCGTCTGGATTACGAAGCCTTTTATTCGCACATCCTGACGGTCAATGTTGACGGCAAACCCAGCAAGACGATCCTGCGTGACATGCAGCGTCATCCTGCCAGGCCGATCATCATGCACATGGACTTCATGCGTATCGACGAGAGCAAACCGATTCGCGTGCACGTACCGTTGCATTTTGTCGGCGCGGACGTGGCGCCCGGTGTCAAGGCGGGCGGCCTGGTTTCGCACGACCTGGTGGAAGTGGCGCTGGAAGTGCTGCCGACGCACCTGCCTGAGTATATCGAAGTCGATGTTTCCGCCATGGAAATCGGCGATATCCTGCACCTGAGCGATCTCAGGTTGCCGGAATCCGGCAGCCTGGTCGAACTGGCGCGCGGTGACGGTCACGATCTGCCGGTGGTGTCGATCCACGTACGACGTGGCGGCGCCGAAGCGGGTGAAGAGGCAGCAGCCGAAGGCGGTGAAGAAGCCGCCGAGGGCGAGAGCTGATTTATCCGGCCAGTGCCGGCTATTCAACTCATTGTCGGGCTGGGTAACCCCGGTCCCGATTACGAACCAACCCGGCATAACGCCGGGTTTTGGTTTGTCGATGAACTGGCGCAGCGTTGTCAGCAGCCGTTCCGTAACGAGCAACGGTTCCAGAGCGAGGTCGCGCGTTGCCTTATCGAGGGTAGCGAGTGCCGCCTGCAGAAACCGATGACTTTCATGAATCGCAGCGGCCAGGCGGTGCGTTCCCTGCTGCAGTTTTTCAGAATACCGCTGGAACAGGTGCTCGTCGTGCATGATGAGCTGGACCTGCCGCCCGGTGTCGTCAGGTTAAAAAAAGGTGGTGGCCACGGTGGTCACAACGGTCTGCGCGACCTGATCAGCCACCTGGGCAGCAAGGACTTCCACCGCTTGCGCGTGGGGATCGGCCACCCGGGCCACCGCGACCAGGTTGTCGACTACGTGCTCAAACGGCCATCGAAGCAGGACCGGATCGAAATAGAAGCGGCGCTGGCCGATGCGCTGAATGTCGTGCCGGATATTATTCAGGGACAGTTCGAGCGCGCCATGAATACCTTACACAGCA
>JBHHXO010000002.1:0-33028 GCA_046757125.1 Thiogranum sp. | reverse complement strand
CTTGGCGCCATACCAAAGAGATTGCCGCGCTACGCTCGCAATGACAGGGATTCAGTACTTCCTCCTGTCAACCAAGCACCTTCTGCAGGGCATCCAGGAAAGCCCGGTTTTCTTCGGGTCTGCCGACGGTCACACGCAGGCAATCCTGCAGGCGGCCGCCGGCGGGATTCAGGTTCTTGATCAACACGCCCTGCTCCTTGAGGCCGGCGAAGATGCGGTCCGCCCTGCCCTGCGGGGTCCTGAACAGAATAAAGTTGGCCTCGCTCGGGTAGACCTCGATACCATCCAGCGCCTGCAGCGCCTCGCTGAGCCGGCTGCGGTCGGCGCGAATCTGCTGTGCCTGTTCGTCCAGCACCGACTTGTGCTGCAACGCAAACAGGGCGCTGGCCTGGGTCAGCACATTGATGTTGTACGGCAGCCGGGTCTTGTCGATCTCGCTCAGCCACTGCGGGGCACCGGCCAGCAAGCCGAGGCGCAGGCCGGCCAGCCCCATCTTGGAAACGGTGCGCAATACCAGCAAATTGGGAAATTCACCCAGCCGCGCCATGAAACTCGCGTCGGTAAAGGGCGCATAGGCCTCGTCGACAACCACCAGTCCGGGGGCGTGCCGGAGCACCGCTTCCACGGCGACGCTGTCGAAAACCGTTCCGGTCGGGTTATTGGGGTAGGACAGAAAAACAATGGCCGGCTGGTAACGATCGATAGCCGCCTGCATGGCGGCGACATCCAGCGAGAAGTCCTCCGCCAGCGCTACACCCTGGTAAGTCATGCCCGTCACCTCCGCAATCATGCGGTACATCACAAAGGTGGGATCCGGCGACATGATCACGCGCCCCGGTTGCGCCACCGCCAGCGCCAGCATCTGGATCAGTTCGTCCGAACCGTTACCCAGCACCAGTTGCATGCCGTCCGGCACCCGCATGGCCTGCCTGAGCGCATCGGTCAGCGCCCGCGCGCCCGGATCCGGGTAGCGGTTCAGTTCCACCGAGCGCAGGATGTCCAGCCACTGCCCGACCAGCTCGTCCGGCCAGCGGTAAGGGTTTTCCATGGCATCCAGCTTGACCAGTTCGCCGGGATCCGGCACGTGGTAGGCGCTCAGCGCCTGCACTTCGGGACGTATCCAGCGTTGCGGCGTGTTGCGGTTCGCTGTCATTTCAAGGGGATGCGGTACTCGGCCGACTGCGCGTGCGCGCCAAGACCTTCACCACGCGCAAGTTGCGCGGCGGTCTGCCCCAGGTCCGCGGCGGCAGCGGCGGAGCACTGGATGAGGCTGGAACGTTTCTGGAAATCGTAGACGCCCAGCGGCGATGAAAAACGCGCCGTGCGCGAAGTCGGCAGGACGTGGTTGGGGCCCGCGCAGTAATCCCCCAGCGCTTCGGCCGTATAACGTCCCATGAAGATGGCACCGGCATGCCGGATGGATGCCGCCAGGCGTTGCGGATCCTCGACCGACAGTTCCAGGTGTTCGGGCGCTACGTGATTGGCAACCTCGACCGCCTCGTCAAGATCGCGGACTTTCACCAGCGCGCCGCGCCCGGCCAGCGATGCCTGGATAATACCGGCGCGCTCCATCTGCGGCAGCTGCCGGTTGATACTGTCGGCCACCTTGTTGAGGAAATCCGCATCCGGGCTGACCAGAATCGCCTGCGCATCCTCATCGTGTTCCGCCTGTGAAAACAGGTCCATGGCAATCCAGTCCGGGTCGGTCCCGGCATCGCACACCACCAGGATCTCCGACGGGCCGGCGATCATGTCGATACCGACCTTGCCGAACACCATACGCTTGGCGGTAGCCACATAGATGTTGCCCGGCCCGACGATCTTGTCGACGGCCGGCACGGTTTCGGTGCCAAACGCCAGCGCCGCCACGGCCTGTGCGCCACCGATACAGAAAACACGGTCCACACCGGCAATCGCGGCCGCCGCCAGCACCAGTTCATTCCGCACGCCATCCGGCGTCGGCACTACCATTACCAGTTCGCCGACACCGGCCACCTTTGCCGGTATCGCATTCATCAGCACCGACGACGGGTACGCGGCCTTGCCGCCGGGCACATACAGGCCGACCCGGTCCAGCGGCGCGACCTGCTGACCCAGCAGGGTGCCATCCGTTTCCGTATAGGACCAGGATTCCAGCTTCTGGTGTTCGGCATAGGCCCGCACCCGCTGCGCTGCGCGCTGCAGCGCGGCGCGTTGCTGCGCCGGGATGCCGGTCAGCGCCTGCTGCAGACCGTCCTGGTGAATTTCCAGTTCCGCAACGCGGCCGGCCTGCAAGCGGTCGAAGCGTTGCGTGTAATCCAGCAGCGCCGCGTCACCGCGGCTGCGCAGCGCCGCAAGGATCTCGCGCACCGTTTGCTCGACCTCGCTGTCGGCGGCCTCTTCCCAGGCCAGCAATCGATCGAGCTGCGCGCGGAAATCGCTGTCCGTGCTGTCCAGGCGCTGAAGTTCGACGCTGTTCACGCGGCGTTCTCCTGCCGCCGTACCGCTTCGGCAATCTGGTCGATGAAAGACTGCACGCGGCTGTGCTTGCGCTTCATGGAAGCCTTGTTGACGATCAGCCGGGAGCTGATATCCGCGATATTCTCCAGCGGCATGAGGCCGTTGGCTTTAAGCGTATTCCCGGTGTCGACCACGTCCACGATCAGGTCGGACAGGCCGACCAGCGGCGCCAGTTCCATGGAACCGTACAGCTTGATGATTTCGACCTGCATGCCCCGCCCGGCAAAATATTCGCGTGCGCTGTTCACGTACTTGGTCGCAATACGCAGGCGCTGCGCCTGTTCCGACCAGGGTCCGCGCCCGGCCACCATCAGGCGGCAGCGCGCTATACCCAGGTCCAGCGGCTCGTACAGCCCGGCGCCACCGTGTTCCATCAGCACATCCTTGCCCGCCACACCCAGGTCGGCGGCGCCGTACTGGACGTAGGTCGGCACGTCGGAGGCGCGGATAATGACCAGTTTCACGTCATCGTGATTGGTGTCCAGGATCAGCTTGCGGCTGGTTTCCGGATCATCGACCGCCTCGATGCCGGCGTGCGCCAGCAACGGCAGGGTCTCCTTGAAGATACGCCCCTTGGAAAGCGCAATGGTCAACTGTTCGGACATGTTGTGTGCCTGAGAAGGTCGTGCGTCCGGCGACGCAGCGGTGTTACTGAAGCTGTTTTGCCGACTGTTCCGGCGTCAGGGTACGGAATGACAGGGCGTGTACCGCACCCTGCATGGCATCACCCAGGGCGGCGTACACCATCTGGTGCTGCTGTACACTGGATTTGCCATCAAAAGCAGCGCTCACGATAGTTGCCTCGAAATGGTCACCGTCACCCTGCACCGTAACCTGGGCCGCGGGAATGCCTTCCTCTATGAGTTTTTTGATTTCGTCTGCCTGCATGTTTCCGCCCGTGAAAGTTCTCCAAAACACGGATCATACTATAAACAGGCAAGCCCCGTTCAGTCGCGCTGCAGCGGCAACACCTGGTCCAGGGAACTGACCCGGGCGAGTGCCAGCATCTGCTCGGGCATATTGAAAAACCGGACGGTCTTTCCGGATTGGCGCGCCTGTCGCAGGCAGGCTACCAGCAGGGCCACGCCGGCACTGTCCGAACGCCGCACCCCGCTCAGGTCGATATCCAGTGCCGCGCGCTCCTGGAATCGCGCGCGGCACTGCTGCCACAGCGCGGTCACCGAATCGAAGCTCAGGTCGCCACTGACTTCCAGTCGGCCGTCCTTCCCCTGCTGAATATCTGCGTCCAAAATGGTAGCCGGCTTACTTCGCGCCACCCTCGGCGCTGTTGAGCAGAAATTTCCCTACCAGTTTTTCCAGCACCAGCGCCGACGCCGTGAACTCGATTTCGGAACCGTCTGCGAGCAGATCCTCGGACCCGCCCGGGTCCAGCGCCACGTACTGCTCGCCCAGCAAGCCGGCGGTGTAGATACTGGCTACCGTATCGTCCGGGAACCGGTCGTAGGCCTGGTCCATCTCCATGACGACAACGGCCTCGTAGCGCTCGTTATCGTAGTCGATGCTGGATACACGCCCTACCAGGACGCCGCCGGCCATCACCGGCGAGCGCACTTTCAAACCACCGACGTTGTCGAAGCGCGCGGTAAGCGTGTAACTGCCGTTCGCCGAGAAACTGCTCAGGTTGCTCACTTTCATTGCCAGCACAAAGAGTGCCGCGACACCGGCGGCGATAAGCATTCCGACCAGCAGTTCTGTGGTTTTGGTCTGTTTCATGTCAGGCTGGGACTCCTAATCTCCGAACATCAATGCGGTCAAAACAAAATCCAGGCCGAGCACGGCGAACGCGGAATACACAACGGTACGCGTTGTCGAGCGGCTGACGCCCTCCGAGGTCGGCACCGTATCATAGCCCTCGAATACCGCGATCCAGGTGACCACGAAGCCGAACACTACACTCTTGATAACACCGTTATACACGTCATCGTACAGATCGACCTTGGACTGCATCTGCGACCAGTAAGCACCCTCGTCCACGCCCAGCAGGCCGACGCCGACGAAATACCCCCCGTAAATACCCACCGCGCTGAATATCGCGGCCAGCAACGGCATGGAGATAAAACCGGCCAGGAAACGCGGCGCGATCACGCGGTGTATCGGGTCGACCGCCATCATTTCCATGCCTGCCAGCTGCTCGGTGGCCTTCATCAGGCCGATTTCAGCCGCCAGCGCCGAGCCCGCCCGCCCCGCGAACAGCAGCCCGGTCACTACCGGACCCAGCTCGCGCACGATAGACAGGGCGACCACCACACCCAGGGATTCCTCGGCGCCGAAATCCACCAGCGTATTGTAGCCCTGCAACGCCAGCACCATACCGACGAACACCCCCGACACAACGATGATCGGCAGCGACAGCACCCCCACCGAAAACAGTTGCGCAACCAGCAGGCGCGGCCGCGCCAGCACGGCGGGAATACCGACCATGATTTTCAGCGCAAACAGGTTGGAACGCCCGAGCGTCTCGAAAAACCCGAAACCGCTGCGACCGAGTCCGCGTAGCCATTCAAGCATTCAGCAGATCTTCCATATAGTCCCGCGCGGGGTAATGAAACGGCACGGGGCCGTCCGGCAAGCCCTGCATGAACTGTTTGACCAGCCCGGAGTCCGTTTCCGCCAGCGCCTCGGGGGTGCCCTGGCCGATCACCTTGCCCCCGGAAATCACGTACACGTAATCCGAGATTGCAGCCGTTTCCTGAACATCATGGGACACGATAATACTGGTAAGACCGAGCGCGTCGTTCAGCAGCCGGATCAGCTGCACCAGTGCACCCATGGAAATCGGGTCCTGTCCGGTGAAGGGCTCATCGTACATGATCATCATCGGGTCCAGTGCAATGGCGCGCGCCAGCGCCACACGCCGGGCCATGCCACCGGACAGTTCGCTGGGCTGCAGGTCGCGCGCGCCGCGCAACCCTACCGCCTGCAGTTTCATCAACACCAGGTCGCGGATCATCGCCGCGGGAAGATCGGTGTGCTCGCGCAGCGGAAATGCCACGTTGTCGAACACCGTCAAATCGGTCAGCAGGGCACCCGACTGAAACAGCATCCCCATGCGCCGCCGCAGTTTATACAGGGCCTTGCGGCCGAGTTCCTGCACCTGCAGGCCGTCCACCTCGATACTGCCCCGGTCGGGCGCCAGCTGGCCGCCGATCAGGCGCAGCAGGGTGGTCTTGCCGGTACCGCTGGGCCCCATGATGGCGGTCAACCTGCCGCGCGGAATATCCAGGTTCACCCCGTCAAAGATCACCCGGTCACCGCGCGCAAAGCGCAGGTCACGGATCTTGACCAGGGTTCCGGAATCTCCGGGGGCCGCTGTTTCAGCACTGCTCTGCATCTTGTTATTACTTACCGTCCTTGACAAAGTGTTGCCGCATTATACGGAAACAATCCGTGACATCAGTAGCCTGGCCGGATTTCTTCAGCGCCCCGCTGTTTTCTCCGCCCCGCAGCGCCGGCAACGGTAGCGGGTCACCAGTTTCCCCTGGCGGGAGTCAAAGGGCGTATCCACCAACTCCCATTTATGAAAACCCCGCCGGCACAGGGTGTTGCCCCTGTGCCTGTGCGCCGGCGCCGGCTTTTTGAAAGACACGATATCGCCCATGTGCAGGCCCCGTAACAAATTGCGTATTTGTCCCCGTGTGGTTGAACCCCTACTATACGCCACCTATGTGGGTACAGCTTGTCGCCGTCTTTGCGGGTTTTGTTTTCCTGGTCTGGGGCGCGGATCGCTTTGTCATGGGCGCCGCCGCGACCGCCCGTCTGCTGGGGGTATCCCCCCTGTTGATCGGCCTGACCATTGTCGGCTTCGGCACCTCGGCGCCCGAAATACTGGTTTCCGCGGTTGCCTCCCTGCAGGGCAACCCCGGCCTCGCGATCGGTAATGCCATCGGCTCGAATATTACCAATATCGCGCTGATCCTGGGCACTACCGCGCTGATCGTCCCGCTGGCGGTCGATTCCGGAACCATGCGCCGCGAAATGCCCATACTTATCGGCACCACGGTGTTCGCCTACCTGCTGCTGGGCGACGGCAAACTGGGTTTCGTCGACGGGCTGGCCCTGCTGTTCGGCCTGCTGGTGATGCTGGGCTGGGTCATCTACGTGGGCCTGTCCTCGCGCGACAGCAAGGATCCCATGGCAGAGGAATATGCGGCCGAGATTCCCACCAACCTGTCACTGGGGCAGGCGCTGTTCTGGTTGCTGGCCGGCGGTATCGCACTGATGGTCGGCTCGCGTATCCTGGTGTGGGGTGCCGTGGCCATTGCCCAGCATTTCGGCGTCAGCGATCTCATTATCGGTCTGACCATCGTTGCCCTGGGCACCAGCCTGCCGGAACTGGCCGCGGCAATTGCCAGCGCGCTGAAGAACGAGCCGGACATCGCCATCGGCAATGTCATTGGCTCCAACATGTTCAACCTGCTCGCGGTCCTGGGCATTCCGGGTATTTTCAGCCCTTCCATCGTCGACCCCGCCGTGCTCAGCAGGGACATGCCCATCATGGTCGCCCTCACGGTGGCCCTGTTGATCATGGCCTACGGGTTCCACGGCAAGGGCCGTATCAATCGCCTGGAAGCCGGCCTGTTACTTGCCGCCTATGCGGGCTACCAGACCCTGTTATACTTCACGGCCGTCAGGTAAAAGCAGCATCCCTAATGAATGATTCGACCTTGAAAAAGCTGGGTCTCGCGGTTCTCGAAACGGAATCCGCCGCCGTGAATGCGCTGAAATCACGCATTGACGACGATTTCGTGCGCGCCTGCCACTACATGCTGGACTGCGAAGGACGCGTGGTGGTCCTCGGTATGGGCAAATCCGGCCACATCGGCAGCAAGATCGCGGCAACGCTGGCCAGCACCGGCACGCCGGCCTTTTTCGTCCACCCGGGCGAAGCCAGTCACGGCGACCTGGGCATGATTACGCCCGGGGATGTCGTGCTGGCACTGTCCAATTCGGGCGCTACCGAGGAAATCCTCACCATACTGCCGATTATCAAGCGCCTGCACGTACCGCTGATTGCGCTGACCGGCAACCCGGACTCTGCACTGGCCGAAACCGCCAACGTCAATATCGATGTCGGTGTCGAAGAGGAAGCCTGTCCCCTGGGCCTGGCGCCGACGGCAAGCACCACGGCGGCCCTGGCCATGGGCGACGCACTGGCGATTTCACTGCTGGAAGTGCGCGGCTTTACCTCTGATGATTTCGCCCGCTCACACCCGGGTGGCAAGCTCGGCCGCCGCCTGCTGCTGTTGATCGACGACCTGATGCACACCGGCGAACGGGTGCCCAGGGTCAGCTCCGGTACGCTGATCTGCGACGCTCTGCTGGAAATCACCCGCAAGGGCCTGGGCGCCACGGCCATTGTCGACGATGACGACATAGTCCAGGGCATATTTACCGACGGTGATCTGCGCCGTACGCTGGACCACGCCGTCGATCTCAACGCCACCCCCATCGATGAGTTGATGACCCGCGACTGCACACTGATATCTCCCGGCCTGCTGGCGGCCGAAGCACTGCAGATCATGGAGAACGGGAAATTCAACGCATTGCTGGTAGTCGACGACAACAAAAAACTCGTAGGGGCCCTTAACATGCACGACCTGTTACGCGCGGGTGTCGTATAGACCATGAAAGACATTCTTGAAAAAGCTGCACATATCAAACTGCTGATTTTTGACGTGGACGGTGTACTGACGGACGGCAGTCTGTTCATCGATGACAACGGACAGGAATACAAGGCCTTCCATTCACAGGACGGGCACGGTATCAAGATGCTGCAAAAGCACGGTGTACGCTGCGCCATCATTACCGGCCGCACCTCGAAACTGGTGGAGCACCGCATGCGCAACCTGGGCATAGATCTCATCTACCAGGGGCAGCACAACAAGCTGGAAGGCTTTGCCGACCTGCTGAAACGCGTCGACCTGGACCCGCAGCAGGTCGCTTACGTGGGTGACGACGTCGTCGACCTGCCGGTGATGCGCAAGGTCGGGCTGGCCATCGCGGTTCAGGACGCCCATCACTGGGTCATCAAGCATGCTCACTGGCAAACCCCCCGCCCGGGTGGTCGCGGCGCCGCGCGCGATGTCTGTGAAATGCTGCTGGAAGCGCAGGGCAACCTGCAACGGGAGCTGGAAAGCTACCTGTGACACTGAACCGGCACTGGCTGACTGTCACTGCACTGGCCGGCGCCAGCATGGCTGCCCTGTGGCTGTATCTGTATACAGGCCAGCTGGAAGATGACCGCTATGGCCGTTCGCTGCAACCTGACCTGACTATCAGTCAGCCACAGCTGAGCATATTCGATCGCCAGGGGCGGATACACCAGCAAATGCACGCCGACAGACTGGAACAATGGCCGGACGAAAGCGGCGCCCGGCTGGCAGAGCCCCGACTCACTATCAGCGACCGGATGCAGCGCCGGTGGCGGGCAACAGCACGTCTCGGCCGCATGAACCCGGATGACGAATCGCTGCTGCTGGAGGGCGACGTCGTACTGAAGCGGGAACCGGACAGCCACGGCCTGGTCATAAAAACCACTAAACTGCATATTGCACAAAGCGGCAACCGCATCGAGACAGACGATGCGGTTGTGTTGACCTCAGGGAACTGGCATTTTACCGCCATGGGGCTGCGCACGCGTCTGGACCAGCAGCGCCTGGAGCTTCTCAACAAGGTACGAGGCAGGCATGAATAGACTGTGGACCCCGTGCGCATTGCTGGCGCTGAGCCTCCTTCCGACAGCCGGCTGGGCGCTCTCCAGTGACCGCGAACAGCCCATGCTGATCGAGGCCGACCGCGCCGAACTCGATGACACCAAAGGTATCAGCATCTACCGCGGCAACGTCAGGGTTACCCAGGGAACGCTGGTGCTTACCGGAGCGGTCATGACCGTTCACAACAAGGGCAATGACGTCGAAAAGGTCATCATGGAAGGCAAGCCGGCAACCTACAGGCAGCGTCCCGACAACAAGGACGAGGATGTACGCGCCAAAGCGCTGCACATGGAATACTTCACCAGCCCGGAAAAAATCATTCTGACCGGGCAGGCCGAGGTCGATCAGTCAGGCGATGTACTGCGCAGCGAGCGCATCGAATACGATGTGCCCACGGACAAGGTCAATGCCGGCACCGACCAGCCGAATGAACGCGTACGCATAACCATCCAGCCCCGGTCCGGAAAAAAGAAAAAGACACCCGCCAAACCATGAGCCGCCTGGAAGCCCGAGAGCTGAGCAAGACCTATTCAGGCCGCGCGGTCGTGGACGGCGTATCGCTGCACGTGGACAGCGGCGAGGTGGTCGGCCTGCTGGGTCCGAACGGCGCCGGCAAAACCACCTGTTTCTACATGATAGTCGGGCTGATACCCAGCGACGGCGGCTCGGTGTGGCTGGACGACAAGGAACTGACACGCTTCCCGATGCACGTCCGTGCGCGCAGCGGCGTGGGCTACCTGCCGCAGGAAGCCTCGGTATTCCGCAAACTCAGTGTGGCGGACAACATCCTCGCGGTACTGGAGATGCGCAAGGGTTTAAGTCCGCGGCATCGTGCCGATAAACTGGAAGAACTGTTGCAGGAACTGCACATCAGTCACCTGCGCGACCAGAAGGGCCTGAGTCTCTCGGGCGGCGAGCGCCGGCGCGTGGAAATCGCCCGCGCGCTGGCGATGGAGCCACGCTTCATTCTTCTGGACGAACCCTTTGCGGGTGTCGACCCGATTTCGGTCATCGATATCCAGCGCATTGTGGAGCACCTGACCGAACGCAATATCGGGGTGCTCATCACCGACCACAATGTGCGCGAGACACTGGGTATCTGTAACCGCGCCTACATAATTGGCAGTGGCCAGACACTGGCCGAAGGACCACCGGATGATATTTTGCAAAACCAGAAGGTACGCGACGTCTACCTTGGCGACCATTTCAGGATGTAAGCGTAAAAAATACAACAATAAACTATCCACTGGCATAATAAATGCAGTAAACTCTGAATCTGTAACCGGTAGCAGTAATCCCCGGGACCGGGGAACAGAGACCCAGTAACATTAATTTATGAAGCAGTCCATCCAACTCAGGCTTGGCCAGCACCTGACCATGACCCCCCAGCTGCAACAGGCGATCCGCCTGCTGCAGCTGTCTACAGTGGAACTGCAGCTCGAGGTCCAGGGCGTCCTCGATTCCAACCTGATGCTCGAACCCGACGAAACCGAGGTGCCAACCAGCGCTGAAAAGAGCGCGGAAGCCGGGCAGGAAGCCCGTAACCAGGCGGAAGCCGAAAGCGCCGGTGAAACAGCCACGGATGCGACCGAAACAGAGATTTCGAGCACCACGGAAACCATTCCGGAAGACCTGCCGGTCGATACCAACTGGGAAGACACCTACGACATGGGTGCCACCAGTTTCAGCGCCCCGGCGGACAGCGATGGCAGGGATTTTTTCGAAACCCACAGCGGCAGCGGCGAAAGCCTGCAGGAGCACCTCACCTGGCAGCTCGATATGACCCGCTTCAGCGATATCGACCGCACCATTGCCCAGGCCATTATTGACTCCATCAATGACGACGGCTACCTGAATGCCACGCTGGAGGAGCTGCTCGAAAGCCTGCGACTGGACCCCGAAACGGAAATCGGTATCGAGGAAATCGAGGCCGTGTTACACCGCATCCAGCATTTTGACCCGGTTGGCGTCGCCGCCCGCGACCCGGCCGAATGCCTGGTTATCCAGCTGAAGGCACTGGACCCCGACACCCCCTACCACAAACAGGCGCTGCAATTGGTGCAGGAACACGTCACACTACTGGGGAATCGGGACTATAATCAGCTTATGCGGCGCATGAAGCTGTCCGAAACCGAGCTTCAGAACGTCCTGAAGCTGATTCAGTCACTCAACCCGCGCCCCGGATCGCAGATCACAAGCGCGACGCCGCAGTACGTAGTACCGGATGTATTTGTCTTTAAAAACAAGAGCAAGTGGCAAGTGGACCTGAATATTGAAGCCGCGCCCCGGTTACGCATCAACAGTCATTACGCCAGCCTGGTGAAGCGCGCCGATAACAGCGAAGACAACAGCTACCTGCGCAATCACCTGCAGGAAGCACGCTGGTTCCTGAAGAGCCTGCAGAGCCGCCATGAAACCCTGCTCAAGGTTGCGCGCTGTATCGTCGACCGCCAGCGCAATTTCTTCGAATACGGCGATGAAGCCATGAAACCGCTGGTACTGCGCGACATCGCCGAAACGGTGGAAATGCACGAATCCACCATTTCCCGCGTCACCACGCAGAAGTACATGCACACACCGCGCGGCATATATGAATTCAAGTATTTTTTCTCCAGCCACGTTGGCACCGAGGACGGCGGCGAATGTTCGGCAACCGCGATTCGCGCCATCGTCAAAAAGCTGATATCTGCCGAGGCGCCGACCAGGCCCCTGAGTGACAGTAAAATTGCGGCCCTGCTGTCAGAACAGGGCATCAACGTGGCCAGACGGACCATTGCCAAATACCGGGAGTCAATGGCCATTCCCCCTTCCAATGAACGTAAACGCCTCGCTTGAGGCCATGGACGAGGAGTATCTCCATGCAAATAGATGTTACCGGACACCACGTCGAACTGACGGACCCGCTCAGAAACTACGTCAACGAAAAATTCGAACGACTGGAACGTCACTTCGATCACGTCACCGATGTGCATGTCGTTCTGAGCGTAGAGAAACTGCGTCATACTGCCGAGGCTACAATACACATCAGCGGCGGCAAACTGTTCGCAGACAGCACCAATGAAGACATGTACGCAGCGATCGACAGCCTGACGGACAAGCTGGACCGGCAGATCAAGAAGCACAAGGAAAAGCTGACTGATCATCACCGCAGCGAAGGGGCAATGAAGAAGCAGGCCCCTCTACCATGACAAGGTGCGGGCGGCCCTGAAAAGGGCTGCCCGTTGCAGCGAACAGATACAATGCCTACAACCGAACTCCTGTGCCCTGCGCGCATTACCTGCCAGCAGGACAGCTCAAGCAAGAAACGCAGCCTGGAAATACTCAGCGGCCTGTTGGCCAGCGCTGTACCTGACTATACCGAAGCCGAGATTTTTGACAGCCTGGTCGCGCGCGAACGGCTGGGCAGCACCGGGCTGGGCAACGGCGTGGCGCTCCCGCACGGGCGCCTGCGCAGCCTGAAGCAGCCGATTGCAGCACTGCTCACACTCAGGCAGGGAATTGATTTCGATGCCATCGACCGGCAACCCGTCGATCTGCTGTATGCCCTGCTGGTGCCCGAAGAATCCGACGAAGAACACCTGAAAATACTGGCGCACCTTGCTGCCCTGTTCAGCAACCGGGATTTCTGCGAACGGTTACGCAACTGCAGCAGCAGCGAGCAGTGCTATGAATTGATCAATCACCAGAGTAATGACCAGCAACTGTCCGCATGAACATCGATGCTTCAGTCGGCACCCTGTTTGAAAACCTGCGGGACAAACTGGAACTGCAATGGCTGGGCAGCAAGCTGGGCGAAAGCCGCGTCATCCAGAACCCGGAAACCGACAGTGCCGGTACCGCCCTGGTCGGGCACCTTAATCTGATACACCCCAACCAGGTACAGGTACTCGGCACAACCGAAATCAGCTACCTGGACCGCCTCAACGAAAGCTCCCGCCACGACCTGGTCAACCAGTTGTTTGACGGCACTACAGACCTCATCGTGATCGGGGACCAGCAGCCTGTACCCGAAGACATCAAACAGCGCGGCGAAGCCAGCTCAACACCGCTGTTCACCTCAAGCCAGTCAACCATACAACTGGTCAACTACCTGCAGTACTATCTGACCAGCCTGTTTGCAGAAAAAATCACCCTGCACGGCGTGTTCATGGAAGTTTTCAGCCTGGGGCTGTTGATCACTGGCGACCCGAGTGTGGGTAAAAGCGAACTGGCCCTGGAACTGGTGGCGCGTGGACACCGGCTGGTCGCCGATGACGCGCCGGAATTCGCGCGCACCTCCCCCGACACCCTGAACGGCCGCTGTCCGGATGTACTGCGGGATTTTCTGGAAGTGCGCGGCCTGGGTATCCTCAATATCCGCGCCATGTTCGGCGACAGCGCCATCAAGCAGAAGCGCAACCTGCGCCTGATCCTGAAACTGGTGCCGATGACCGAAGAACAGATGCACAAAATAGACCGGTTGCACGGCGCCCGCGCCACCCAGACCATCCTTGGTGTCGATATTCCGGAGATCACCCTGCCTGTTGCACCGGGCCGCAACCTGGCGGTACTGGCGGAAGCGGCGGCCCGCAACCATACCCTGCTGCTGAAGGGCTTCGACTCCGCCAGGTTGTTTATGGAACGTCAGACCCGTTTCATGGACAATAGCTGACTTAAGCAGAATAATTCCCTTACTGTATTCAGGCTAGCAGGTACCTTGTGAAACTGGTTATTGTCAGCGGACATTCCGGCTCGGGCAAGAGTGTAGCCTTGCACACACTGGAAGACCTGGGTTACTACTGCATCGACAACCTGCCGGCCGGGTTGCTCAGCGCGCTGGCCCTGGAACTGAAACTGGCGCCCAACCCCGTCGAGATTGCCGCCGTGGGCATAGACGCCCGCAATCTGCCGCAGGCCCTGCAGGAGTTCAACGACATCCTCGACCAGCTCAAGGCACAGGGCGTTACCAGCGAGATCCTGTTCCTTACCTGCAACACCGATACACTGATAAAGCGTTTCAGCGAAACCCGCCGCCGTCATCCTCTGAGCAGCGACCAGGTATCGCTGGCTGAAGCCGTAGAGCAGGAGAAGACCCTGCTGGAACCGATCGCCAGGCGCGCCGACCTGTTTATCGACACCGCCAACACGACCGTCCACCAGCTACGCGGCCTGCTGCACCAGCGCATAGAACGCCGCCAGAAAAACAGCCTGTCACTGTCGTTCCAGTCGTTTGGCTACAAGCACGGCATCCCCACCGATGCGGATTTCGTCTTTGACGCGCGCTGCCTGCCTAATCCCCACTGGCTCCCGAACCTGCGTCCGCTGACCGGCTGTGACGCGGATGTCGTCAAGTACCTGGAAAGCGAAGTACTGGTCACACAGATGTACCAGGAGCTGTGTAATTTCCTGAATCACTGGATTCCGGCCTTCGAGGCCGACAATCGCAGCTACCTGACCATTGCGGTCGGTTGCACCGGCGGCCGGCACCGCTCCGTTTACCTGAGCGAACGGCTGGCGCATTATTTCGAAGACCGTTACCCGAGTGTGACGATCCGCCACCGGGAGTTATCGTGAACGTCGGCATCCTGCTTATCACCCACGGCAATATCGGCGCTGTGCTGCTGCAATCAGCAACCGATGTACTGGGCGTCTGCCCCCTGTCCGCGACCACCATTTCTGCGGCACCGGGCTGCGACCCGGAACAGGTGCTGGCCCATGCACGGCAGGCCGCACAGGACATGGACCGCGGCGACGGCGTGCTGGTGCTGACCGACATGTACGGCGCCACCCCCAGCAATATAGCCTGCCGCCTGCGCGAACTGCACGATGTGCGCGTGGTATCGGGCCTCAACCTGCCCATGCTGATCCGGGTACTGAACTACCCCGAGCTGGACCTGGACAGCCTTATGCACAAAGCCGTTACCGGGGGCCGCGACGGTGTGCTGACCTGTAATACCGAAGGTATGCCGCATGCAGGATAGAAACGTCACCATAGTCAACAAACTCGGCCTGCATGCCCGCGCCGCGGCGAAATTCGTCACCCTGGCCTCCTCGTTCGCCAGCGAGATCACACTCGCGCGCAACGGCCAGCAGGTAAATGGCAAAAGCATTATGGGCGTCATGATGCTGGCTGCCTCCAAAGGCAGTGAAATCACCATAAGCGCCACCGGCGACGACGAGAGCGAAGCGGTTGACCGGCTGTCCGATCTCGTTGCCCGGCGCTTTGGCGAAGACGAATGAGCATATCCATAGCAGGCATCGGCATTTCGCGCGGCATCGCCATCGGGCCGGTCTACCGGCTGGAACAGGGCGACATCGAAATCTACGAAGCGGCCATACCCAGGGATCTCGTCGAGGACGAAATCGCGCGTTTCCGGCGTTCCGTGCGCACCGCCCGCCAGCAACTGCGGGCGATTCGTAACAGCATCCCGGAAACCACGCCCGCCGATATCACCGATTTCATCGACACCCACCTGCTGATGCTGGAAGACAGCCTGCTCACCGCCGCGCCGGTGGAACTGATCCGCCAGCGCCAGTGCAATGCCGAGTGGGCGCTGAAAATCCAGCGCGACGCGCTGGCAAAAGTGTTCGATGAAATGGACGACCCCTACCTGCGCACCCGCAAGGACGACGTGGACCACGTGGTATCGCGCATCCTGCGTATCCTGACCGGCAAGGAAATGTGCGCGGACCCGCACAACAACGACCTGTTGCGCGGGGCGATCCTGCTGGCCCATGACCTGACGCCGGCGGAAACCGCCCTGTTACAGCACCAGGGGATCGCCGGCTTTGTCACCGAGTCCGGCGGCCCCCTGTCACACACCGCCATACTGGCACGCAGCCTCGGGCTTCCCGCCATCGTCGGTACCCATATCACACCGCACCAGATCCGCGATGGCGACACGGTGATCCTGGATGCCGCCCGCGGTGAGTTGCTGGCGGATGTCGACGCCGCCACCCTCAAGGACTATCGCCGCCAGCAGCGCCAGCAACAGAAACGCCGCTCGGAACTCAAACGCCTGAAGGATGAACCCGCTGTAACCGGCGACGGCGTACGTATTCACCTGGTCGCCAACGTGGAACTGCGCGAAGACGTACTGGCGGCACGCCGCGCAGGCGCCGAGGGTATCGGGCTGTACCGCACCGAGTTCCTGTTCATGAACCGCAGCGACATCCCCGACGAGGAAGAGCAGCTCAAGCAATACCTCAGCGTGATGAAAACCCTGAAAGGGCTGCCGATCACTATCCGTACCCTGGATCTTGGCTCAGACAAGGAGTGCGGCGCCGAACCACCCGGCGAGCACGTGTCCGCCAACCCGGCGCTGGGCCTGCGCGCCATCCGCCTGTGCCTGAAGCACGCCGACCTGTTCCGTCCCCAGCTGCGTGCCATACTGCGCGCTTCCGCCAAGGGACCGGTGCGCATGATGATCCCCATGCTGTCCAGCGCCCATGAACTCAACGAGGTGCTGACGCTGGTAGACGACGTCCGGCAGGAACTGCACCGCGAGCACCTGGCGTTTGACCTGAACATGCCGATCGGCGGCATGATCGAGGTACCCGCAGCCGCGCTGTCCGCCACCCTGTTTGCACGCAAGCTGGATTTCCTGTCGATCGGCACCAACGACCTTATTCAGTACGCCCTCGCCATCGACCGCATGGACGACGAGGTCACCTACCTGTACGACCCGCTGCACCCGGCGGTGTTGCGCCTTATAAAAATGGTCATCGACGCCGGTCGCAAGCACGACGTGCCGGTTGCAATGTGCGGAGAAATGGCAGGCGACACGCGCTACACGCGCCTGCTCCTGGGTATGGGCCTGACAGATTTCTCCGTACACCCCACCGCACTGCTCGAAGTCAAGGATGCCATACACCGCAGCCGGGTTGCAGATGTTACCGCTACGGCGGACAGCATCCTGGAACAGGACGACCCGGTAGAAATCGTCGCGCAACTGGACGCCCTCAACAAAATGTAGCACTGCTCGGTTTTTTGCCGGGGGCCGGACTGCTACACTGCACCACTACTCGTCCGATTCCCACCCAGCCCCGGGGTTTGTCATGGCAGAAACAGCCGACCAGAAGAATACGCAACAGCGACTGGAAATCCTGACAGCGGCCCTGCACAGCGGTACCGCTGACCAGGTTCGCCATCTGCTGGCCAGTCTTCACCCTGCCGAAATCGGCGACCTGCTCGAGTCCCTGCCGCACGGCCCGCGTGAAATCCTGTGGGAACTGGTCGATCCCGAAGACAAGGGTGAAGCCCTCGTCGAAGTGAACGACGAAGTACGTGCCGGCCTCATCGAGGAAATGGAAACGGACCAGCTGGTCGCGATCACCGAAGGCCTGAACACGGACGACCTCGCTGACCTGCTGCACGACCTGCCCGGCGCCGTAATCCACGAACTGCTGTATTCCATGGACAAGCAGAATCGCCACCGGCTGGAAGCCGCCCTGTCCTACCCGGAGGACACTGCCGGCGGTCTGATGGACATGGACGTGGTGACGGTGCGCGCCAATGTCTCACTCGACGTGGTACTGCGTTACCTGCGCCTGCGCGGCGAAATCCCGGACCTTACCGACAGCCTGATCGTGGTCGACCGCTTCGATCACTACCAGGGCCTGCTGCCACTGGCAACGCTGCTGACCAGCGACCCTGACGCCAGCGTTGCCGAAGTGATGGACGCCGAGGTGGATGCCATCCCCGCCAGCATGGAAGATGACGCGGTCGCGCGCCTGTTCGAGGACCGCGACCTGATATCGGCGCCGGTCATCGATGAGGAAGGCAGGCTGCTGGGTCGTATCACCATCGATGACGTGGTCGACGTCATCCGCGACGAGGCCGACCACTCCCTGATGAGCATGGCCGGCCTGGACGAGGAAAGCGACATTTTTGCGCCCGCAGTTCTCAGCGCGCGACGCCGTTCGGTCTGGCTGGGTATCAACCTGGCCACGGCATTCCTGGCCTCCTGGGTCATCGGTCTGTACGAAGGCACGCTGGAAAAAGTCGTGGCGCTGGCGGTGCTGATGCCCATCGTCGCCAGCATGGGCGGTATCGCCGGCAGCCAGACCCTGACCATAATGATTCGCGGGCTGGCCCTCGGCCAGGTCGGACCAAGCAATTCCAGATCATTGATGTACAAGGAAATCCTTGTCAGCATGATGAACAGCCTGATCTGGTCCATGGTAGTGGCGGTGATCGCCATGAGCTGGTTCCAGAGCACCGAGATCGGAGTCATTATCGGCGCGGCGCTGGCCATCAACCTGGTATGCGCGGCGCTGGCCGGCTTCAGCATCCCGCTCGCCCTGAAGCGGCTGGGCATCGACCCGGCACTGGCGGGCAGCGTGCTGCTCACCACCATCACCGACGTGGTCGGCTTCATGGCATTCCTGAGTCTTGGGACCTGGTACCTGTTATAAACGTTTATTGAACTGTCAGGCCCCAAGTAACGCCGCCATCTGTCTCTCCTGTACCGGGTATTGCAGGACCGCGTATAACGGGAACAGCGCTTCCAGCTTGCCGATATACCGGGATTCCGGTTTGTGCACCATGACAATGGTGCGCGCTTCAGGTGCATACTTGCGCAGGCTGGCCAGCAAAACATCCAGGTTGCTGACATTCACACCGGCGTAATTGTTCGCGTACCCGTATGCAAACTCTGCAACGACATAGTCAGGCTGCTGTTTCTTCAGCGTCACCATGGCCTTGCGTGTCGAATTGAACTTCAGCTCGTTGATCTTCAGGCGCCTGTAGAGCGCGCTGAAATTCGGGTGCGTCGGCGATTCGATTACGGAAAACAGGGTAAGATCAATCATCGGTATCAGCTGCCCGCACACCGAAGTTCATTCCCACGGAAAGACGCACTGCATCACTGTTGTTGCGGGTAACCTCGTGCATCACCCGGGGCGAGAAGAAAACGAACAGTCCTTCCCGCGGCGTAACCCTGCGGCAAGCTTCACCCTGTGTCAGCAGCAGATCCCCGGAATCCCGCGGCACCCGGACGTAGTACACACCCGAGACCAGCTCGTCGTCCTCGTCGTGGTGGTGCGGCAAGGTCACATGGCCGGGTCCCATTTCGTTCAGCCAGAAGCCCGTGGAAAGACCGGCAACCGGCTTCCCCAGGTAGTGCTCCGCACCCTGCCTGGCCGCTCGCAGCACCGGCGCCAGCGCTGCCAGCCGGGTTTCCGGTATATAGATGTTCTCGTAACGCCCGGCGAAGTAGTGCGAGCGCTGCAGGGCGGGATCGTCGCGCAATGCCTGGAACTGTTCCCATATGCCGGCATTGACCGACGCGGCATCGGGCAGTTCCACAAGCTGGACCCGGATCCGGGATTCCGGTGAGACATGCATGGATTTCATTGGTACCGATCTGGTCGAATACCGCATAATACAACCAGTTCCAGCTATTCAAAACCGGATGACCCGCTTTATTATGAACGATGAATTCGATCCCGAGTTCGCACCACCAAGCAAATCCAGCCTGAAACGTGATGCGCAGGCACTGCAACAGCTGGGCACACGGCTGGTCGATCTTCCGGAATCGGTCTGGTCGATGCTGCAACTCCCCGACGCGCTGGTCGCGGCGCTGCTGGAAGCCCGCCGCCTGCACGCCCGCGGCGGGCGCAAACGGCAATTACAGTTTATCGGCAAACTGATGCGCGACGTCGACCCTGGGCCGATCCGGCACTATTTTGAGCAGGAGCGCCTCAGGACACGAAAACTGGCGCAGGCACATCATGACCTGGAAAACTGGCGGGACCGCCTGATCGCGGAAGGTGACCCGGCCGTAGAAGCCTTCCTGGAGCAGCATGCACAGGCCGACCGCCAGCACCTGCGTCAGCTGGTGCGCCAGGCGAAAAAAGAGCTGGAAAACAACAAGCCACCCAGGTCCGGCAGGGCCCTGTTTCGCTATATCCGGGACCTTGAATAACCGGCGCAGCCTTGCAATACCCGGTGTCAGCGCACCTTGCGCTTGCGGGCAATCACAACCAGGGCCAGCACCACCACACCTACCGGCAGCACCGATTCCAGCGTGAGGAAATCCGTGAGAAAGCCATTACTGTCATTGACCCGGGTTGTCGACACGCTGCCGGCAACGTCTGCTGCCATGACAGACGAAGACATAACACCCGGCGCAAGCGCCAGGTGTCGAACAACACTCGAAATGAGTGATTTCATCATTCAATTTCCGTACCGAATAGTAAAACAACTTAACGATTAAACCGGCCAGTAAGCAAACGCTGTGCCAGCGCATTTCGATTACAGAAAAAACCTGTAACATCAGGCATCAGATCCCGGTTACGCTGATTCTTTACTGATGCCAGGGCGCCGGTCTGTCGCCTTATCCCGACAGGTGAAGGCCGTAACTGTCGTCCGCAACGGCCGGCAGAATACCGGTTCACACCGGCATCCATGCCACTTGTTGCAAAGAGGGTCGTTGTGTATGGTAGTTGTCCATGCTGTCAACTGCGCCGGATCACGGGTAACCCGACACCATGGAGCGTCGTAACCACGCAAGGGTCGCCGTCAACCTCAAGGCGGCATTGCTCGACGATCAGGCGATGCCCATAGGCTGTCGCGTGCGGGACGTGAGCACAGGCGGCATGCTGCTCCAGCATGAACGCTATGCTACGGTCACGAACTTCCGCAAAGGCGATAGCGTCGAAGTCCGGCTGTCGATACGACAGGACGACGAACGCAGGGTCATCCCCCTGTCCATGACCGTCAAACACGTCGAGGAAAACGGCATCGGTGTCGAATTCCTTCAGCCCCAGTCACACCTGATGAGGCTGGTCGATCCCTACCGCCTCGACCGGAAAGAAGCGCAGCAGGAGCAGGAAAAGGCGGCCGCAGGAAACAGCGCCACGCCGGTAACCGCAGTCACCAGCAACCGCGCCAGCCGGCGCAGATTTGCGATACAACGCGCCCGCGCGCAATTCGCCGAATCAATGCAGGCGAAAACTGCCCCCGCCGCCACAAGGGAACAGGAGGTCGGGGAGCATGCCGCAGGCAGCAACAGTGATCGCAGGCTGTTCTACCTCGGGCTGCTGTCACTGGTCGCCGCGATCGGCATGCTGCTTTTTGAATCGGGTCAGCGCACGGAGCTTGAAAATCGCATGAGCGCCCTGGAGTCGGTTATCGACCGGCAGGTCAACGCACTCGCCATGCTGCGCGCACGACTGACCCCGGCGGATACCCGCACGAATGAACTGTCGTCACTCAACGCACGCCTGGAGACGCTTTCCACGGCATTTGCCGCGCTGGAAACCAGGATGACTCGAAGTATCGAACACACCACGACGCCTGCGGACACACCCGTGACATCAACCCCGCCGACAACGCCCCCGGTCACCGACCGGTCGCTGAAAATCGAACCGGCAACCGGACCCGTTACGGGACCGGCACCACCCGCACAGCACGCGGGCAGTGACGCGACCTGGGTAATCAACCTGGTATCACTGTACGACAAGGCCGCCGCCAACCGGTTTGCGCAGCAGGCACGGGCTCAGGGTATCGCTGCAGACACCCGCCAGGTCTCTGTAAAACAGCGACAGGTGTGGCGCGTACAGGTCGGCGGCTTTGCCAGCCGGGATGAAGCCCGCACCTGGGCTGATACGCACAGGAAAAAGCTGGGGCTGAACAGCGTCTGGATTTTCAGAAAGCAGGGGACCCCTGATTAATTCAAGATTTTCGTCATCGCGAGCGCAGCGCGGCAATGACGAATTAACCAGCGATTCCTCAAGAGAGCCCTGATCTATTCGATCCGGATCTCCTTGACCTTTTCCATCTGCTGAATAGCCTGTTCCAGATTGATCTGGTCGGGATTGTCTTCACTCTGCTCCTTCAGCAGGCCTACTATCTCTTCCTGTTCGAGCGTACGCGAATTGCCGGCACCATCCTGTAGATAGGCGGCCCAGGGAATGCACTTGGTCAACGGAAACAGCTGTTCCTCCCGGGGTGAAATATCGATATTGATGCAGGATATAAACAGGACTTTTTTGTCCTGGTAGGCCTTTTCCCGGACAATAGTGCGAAAAGCACGGTCAAATTCCGCTTGGGTATTGACCTGGGCGGCGACCAGTAACGGTTCGGCCGAGGTAACGATCCACGGCATCGGGTTTATCAGGTTCTGTTCCAGGTGACTGCGTCCTTCGACATCGCCCTTGATGGTGCGCCGGAACTCGAACAGCTCCGGACCGAGGTAACGGCCGATACGCGAACGGCCGTCAGTCGGCCATGCATCGGCAGGCAACAAAGCAGTGAATTCATCGCATGCCCGGTAGGTATGCGACGTACTCTGCACCCGCACCCGTACCGGCCGGCCGTTGTCGCACTGCACCATCCGCTCCAGGTGAAGAAACAGCCCCTGCTCCCGGTCCTCGTGCAACAACTGGTTATCGATGGTCACCAGGCGGCTATCACCTTCCCGGCCAAGATAGATATTGTTGCGGGCAAAGCGGTACTCTTCCTGGTACCACTCGATCACGGCGCCGACCTTGCCGCAGGTCACGGTTGCGTCGTCGTCCGCGGTATTGATGCGCCGGTAGGTGCCGAAGGTCTTGCTGTCCGGATCATAACCGACGTGGCTGGCCTGGATAATCACCAGATCCTTGCCGTGATCCGCGTGCGCGACATGGCGATCTGATGCGACGATGCCGCCGACCATGCCGTGGTTGAAAGGAAAGGTCCCGAAATGCCTGGTGATCAGGATGATCGGGTAGCCCTGATTCTCATCCGAGCAGAAGGCGCGCGAAGGCATGATCTTGCCCGCCTCAAAGCCCAGTGACTTGCAAAGATTGTACAGGCGCGGCACGAATATGCTGTAACGCATCATGCTGTCGATGCGAAAGTCGCCTATAACTGACTGGATATCGGAGCTGGTTGCAAACATGTTTCAGACCTGAAGAATCAAACCCTGCAGACAATATTACGGTGTTCCAGGCAGGGAAATGTACGGCGAATATTGTTCAGGCGTTCCAGGTCCATGGTGGCGCACACCAGTCCCGAGCCATTGGCCAGTTCGTTCATGACCTGTCCCCAGGGATCGACGATCATGCTGTGACCATAGGTCTCGCGCCCGTTCACATGGTAACCGCCCTGCCCGGCGGCCAGCACGTAACACAGGTTTTCCATTGCCCGGGCGCGCACCAGCGTTTCCCAGTGGGCCTTGCCGGTTATGGCGGTAAAGGCCGAAGGGATAGCCAGAATTTCCATACCCTGGTCCAGCATGGTTCGGAACAGTTCCGGGAAGCGCAGGTCGTAGCAGACCGCCAGACCCAGCTTGCCAAACGGCGTATCCACAACAACGACCTGGTCGCCGGATTCGATCGTCTCCGATTCGGTATAACTCTCGTCACTGTCCATTACCGACACGTCGAACAGGTGTATCTTGTCGTAACGCGCAACCAGCTTGCCCTGTTCGTCATACAGCATGCAGGCGGCGCGTATCTTGTTGTCCGCTTCCGCCGCCATGGGCACTGTGCCGCCCACCAGCCAGATGGCGTGCTTCGCGGCCTGCTGGGAAAGGAAGTCCTGGATAGGACCGCTGCCATCCGCCTCCCGTACCGCGATCTTGTCGCTTTCTTCCTTGCCCATCATGGCAAAGTTTTCCGGCAGGACAACCAGCCTGGCACCCTTGTCCACCGCCATGCCTATGAGACGTTCGGCTTCCAGCAGGTTGGCGCCTACGTTGGGTCCCGAGGCCATTTGTATACAGGCTGCCGTTGTCACTTTTTCTCCTTCGTCAATTCAAGTTCGATGCGGTCGGACCGGTGGCTGCCCGCCACCAGTTCCTGATGTTCCACGGATACCCCCAGTGCTACCAGCCAGGAACGCAGTTCATAGGCCCACAACAGGCCCTCCTCGCCTCCGGGGTAACGAATTAGCAGGCGCTGCCCCTGTCCCGGAGACCAGCCTGAAATCAGCTCCGGCAACGGCGCCATGCGCGCAACCGATTGCCCGTCCCTGGGACGCGCCCAGTCATCGGCGTTCAATATCCACTGCCGGGTTTCGGCCTGTATGGCCAGGGGCATCAGCAGCAAGGCCAGGGACCCGATCGTTTTCATGGGGGCCAGCATAGCACAGAGCCGCCCGGCACAAACCCGGCTGCACTGCATTCCCGCCAGACTCACCGCTCCAGCTTCCTGTATACAGGGTCTTCCCAGCTGCCGGTCACCTGGTACTGGATCCGTGTCATGCGGTTGAATTTGTCACCCACCAGCTTGTCGGCAAGAAACACCGCGGCACCCACCGCCGGGCCACCTGCAATTGCCCCCGCAATCGGCAGTGTCGAACTGACCTGGGGCGTCACCGTCACCAGTTGATCGTAGTCCCGGGCCACCAGGCCGGTACGGCCGGCAACATCGATGGTTGCAGATGAACCCTTGATGGTAAAATCGTTGGTGAAGGCATCGCCATCCATTACTACGAAATGCCCTTCCATTTTATCGAAGGTAAAACCTTCCTTGAACACGTCGCTGAAATCAAGTGTCAGGCGGCGTTGCAGGGTATTCAGGCTGAACAGGCTGAGCAACTTGCCGGCGCCGCCTTCGTCGACACTGACCAGGCGCCCGTCTTTGGCACGCAGGTCGAACTCCGCCTCCAGTGTCTTCAGGCTGAAATCCACCGGGGAGCCGGGCCAGTTCAACTGGACCCTGCCGTCCAGCTTGCCGCCTTCTACCGTGCGGCCGGTATTCAACAGGACGGCCAGCTCACCCAGTTCACCACCCTCTATCGCGGCATTGAAACGGCTGGTCTGTTGCCCGTCACGCTCCAGCCACGCACCGTTGCCCCTGAGCACCACAGCCTTCGAATCCATATCGAGAGTTTCAAATTCGATGCCCTGCTGCGAACGCTTCGCGACCACCCTGATACTGCCGAGATCACGTTCGGCCCAGTCCAGATCCGCCACCGTGATATCCATCTCGGGCAGGGCCTGCGGTCGTACCCTGTCCACGGACTTGCCATCCACCGAATCGCTGTCCCCGGACGGCTTCCGGTTATTGACCACCAGATACTGCAGATTGCCCATCACCCGCGCCGGAACGACTTTGTCAGCAAACACCCAGCGCACCCAGCCGCTGGCACCCTCGCCCACCACTTTAAAATGCCAGGGGTCTGGCACATTGCTGGTAAGCTGAATATTTTTTACGGCAGCGCCGGCCAGATAAAAGTTTTCCACCGACAGATCCACTGTTAATGGAGGCGGCTTCGCACCACCCACCGGCGCTGAAACGAACGTGTTTATCCACGGTATCAGGTCCAGCTCATCCACGTGCCCGGAGAGGTGTATGACTTCCTTCTCGGGCAGCTGCGCTTCTCCCCCGCTGAAGCGTATGTGCAATTTGCGCAGACCCTGCATGTTGGGCGCCAGCAACATTTTCGCAGTGGCGATATCGGCGTAACCTATCACAAAGGGCAGCGTGCTTTCCCGGCCCGGTGTCCAGCGGATGCGCAACTCCCGGCCGGTGTCGGCGGACTTATTAAACGGTTCGGGCAAATCGATGGCCACACCCTTCAGGTCCGTACGCAACTCGAGTTCGACCTGTTGCCTGCCGGGTCTGGGCTGGTTCTGGATATTGAGCAGCGCGCGCCAGCGGGTTGCCCCGCTGAAACGGGGTCCGAGCAGAGCGTTCTTCTTCTGCATCCGGCTGACCAGTTTCAGCCTGCCGTCGATGTCGACCACGGTTTGCGACGCACCTGCCTTTCCCTTGCGATAAACCGCTACCTTGACGGGCTGTCCGAGCAACCGCGCGTCGGCCCTGTCAACGCTGATGCCGTCCCCGGTAAAATGGAGCGTGCCGTGAATATCGGTAAGACCGATGCCGGACTTGCCGGGAACCAGGTCGTTGCCGTCGAGCACCACGTCGCCGCTTACCCTGACCTTGCCCAACCCGGGTTTCAGCGGAATATCCAGTTCCACCTGTAGCTGCGCATCGCCGCTGGAATCCATGCCGTCGACCAGGCGACCGAAGCGGGTACCCAACGGACTGCTGCGGGTGTACTCGAGCATGCCGGCAAGTGTCCCGCCGGCCGTGCCGCGAATTTCCAGCAACGGCTTTTTCAGGTCCTTGATAACGGCGACAACCCGCTGCACCGGCGACTCCATTATGTGTCCCGTGGTCCCGGTTATGTGCATGCTGCGACCGGTAAACACGGCTGTTCCCGCCAGCTCGTCGAGTTGTCCCCAGGTCGGGTGATAGTCCAGCACGGTATCTTCAAAATCAAAGCGCGCTTCGAAACGGCCTTTATGGTGATCGAACGGCATCTGGTCCAGCCGGCCCTGCAACAACATACGCGCCCCGGTGGCAGTACCGGACACAAGGGCCCGCTGCAGCCAGGCAACAGCCTTCGCAGGCATGACTTTTTCAGGCAGGTGGCGCCTGACCTCGGCAATGGGCAGATCGTCCAGTGCGAGCTGCATATCAAGCCAGGGCGACGACTGCGCGTAAGGCCAGTCCAGCTGCCAGCGCGTGGTCAGTCCCAGCGAGGATGATTGCATTGTCAGCTGCTTGCTTTCTATACGAAACAGGTCCGCATAACGCTGCCAGTGCACCACACCGTCGAGACGTTCCAGCTCGAGCGCAGCCGGAAACAGTTTGGGTATGGCCAGGGAGGCCCGGCTGGACTGCAGATACAGGTTGCCCGACTGGAGGTTCCCTTCGATACTTCCGGACAGGCCGCGCACCCCCGGCAGCCCCCCGTCTGCGGCAAACTGCAGGTTCTCCATTTTCGCCCTGGCCGCAAAGGCCGGCTCCGCCCCGGAGGCGAGAGTGAACCTGAACCCCGCATCACGCAGCAGACCCTGCGGTTGCAGGCGGTCCACCATCGCCAGCGCATCATCATCAACCCAGGGAATCAGCGGCAACAGGGCATTCAGTTCCTCCAGCACGACCAGTGTCATGCCACCCTCGATATTCAGAACGGAACCGGTCTCGATAGTCAGCTGTACGTCGGTTGCCGGCCAGGTAATCCTGTTATCGCGCTGCAGTTCCAGCCCGTTCAGGCCCGCTTTCCAGCCCTGCCCGGCTGTACGCCAGTGAAAACGGCTGGAGAGTAAATCGGCGCTGATCGCCTGTGCATCCGCCGTTGCGTTCCTGAAACGGGCCGCGCGCAGCGCAAACGAACCGCTGCCCCATTGCGCCCGCAGTTTATGAATACCCGCCCACAACTCGAGATCCAGTGCACCACTGGCAACGACAGCCGGATCAGGAAAAAGGTGCTGCACGGCCGTCAGCGCCAGTCCTTCCGTTTTCAGGTAGACCTGGCCGCCCCAGGTGCGGAAATCCGCGCCGGATCCGCGCAGATCAGCGGCGGCTTCCAGTGTGCTGCCCAGCGACTCGGGCAAATCCGTCTGCACCATAAACTGGTGCCGGTTGTCCTCGTTCACCAGCTGCAGGGAAAGACCGGAAAACTCTGCCGGTTCTGCAAACAGCCCGGGATCCGACCAGTTGAGTTGCACATCTTCAACAGCAATACTTTCCTGCAGCAGCAGCCAGGCGAGCAAACCGGGATCCTGCTGTTTTGCGCCGGGATCAAGCAGATCCGTTTGCAGGTGCAGGTGCATACCGATCAGGCGGATGCCGGCCGTGATCCACTGGCGTTGCCGGAGCGATTCGAAAACGTCCAGTGCCACGTGAACTTCATTGATGCTCAGTTCCCCGTCGGGAAAGCGGGAATCACTGATAACGACCCGGTTGAGCTTCAGCACCGGCGACAAACCGCGCCAGGCGGCATCGAGCGAACCGATGCTGACAGGACGCTTGAGAACCTGCTGCGCCACGGACTGCAACTGGCCCCTGTATTCGGACATGCCGGGTAACAACAGCCGCGCTGCACTGAGCGTGACAGCCAGGGTCACCACCACGGCCGCCGTACTCCACCACGCAAACGCAAAGACACGCCGTGTGACCATAATTACCTTGCCCGGAGGTGCCGGTATTTGTGCAGGTAACGAGGTGACAGGCGCCTACAGCAACACGACATCGAACTGTTCCTGGTTATACAAGGCCTCAACCTGGAACTTGATGGGCTTGCCGATAAAGGACTCCAGCTCCGCCAGACTGTTGGATTCCTCGTCCAGCAACATGTCCACAACTTCCTGGGCGGCCAGCACCAGTAGCTGCTGCACATCGAACTGGCGGGTCTCGCGCAGAATTTCCCGGAATATTTCGTAGCAGACGGTCTCCGCTGTTTTTACCGAGGCCCGTCCACTGCACATGGGGCAGGTTTCACACAGGATATGCTCAAGGCTCTCGCGCGTGCGTTTGCGCGTCATCTGCACCAGGCCGAGATTCGATATCTCGCTGATATGACAATTGGCGTGATCGCGCTCGATGTGTTTTTCCAGCGCCCGCAACACCTGGCGCTTGTGTTCCTCGGTCTGCATGTCAATGAAGTCGATAATGATCATGCCGCCCAGGTTGCGCAGGCGTAACTGGCGAACAATGGCCTGCGCGGCTTCCAGGTTGGTCTTGAAGATAGTCTCTTCGAGGTTGCGGTGACCCACGTAGGCACCGGTATTCACGTCGATGGTGGTCATGGCCTCGGTCTGGTCGAGCACCAGGTGCCCGCCCGACTTGAGCTGTACCTTGCGGTCCAGCGCTTTCTGGATTTCGTCGTCGATACTGTACAGGTCGAAAATCGGCCGTTCGCCGGGATAGTACTCCAGCTTGCCGGCCAGCTCGGGAGTAAACTGCTGCACGAATTTCTCGGTACGCTGGAAGGTTTCGCGCGAGTCGATACGCAGTTTCTCGACTTCCGTGTCGGATATATCGCGCAACACGCGCAGTACCAGCGGCAGATCCTCGTGCACCACGTCACCGGGACCCGCTGTGGCAATGCGCTCCTGTACGGAGGACCACAGGCGCTGCAGGAATTTCAGATCGTAAACGATGGCTTCTTCCGCGACATTCTCCGCGGCGGTGCGCAAAATGAAACCGCCGCCGGCATCCTTGCCGCGTGCAGCAATCACCAGCTCACGCAGGCGCTGGCGCTCTTCTTCCTGTTCGATGCGCTGGGAAACACCCACGTTGCCGGCTTCCGGCATAAACACCAGGTAGCGCGAGGGAATGGTGATATGCGTCGTCAGGCGTGCGCCCTTGGTGCCGAGCGGGTCCTTGATGACCTGCACCAGCACCTCCTGGCCTTCCTGCAACAGTCGGGTAATGCTGTCACCGTTTGCGTTCTGCTCGAACTTTTCCTCGTCACCGGCCAGTGCTATATCGGAAGCGTGCAGAAAGGCGGCCTTTTCCAGGCCGATATCGATAAATGCCGCCTGCATGCCGGGCAACACGCGACTCACCACACCCTTGTAGATGTTACCTACCAGACCGCGGCGGCGGGCACGCTCGATAAAAACTTCCTGCAGCATTCCGTTCTCGACCACCGCGACCCGGGTTTCCTGCGGTGTCACATTAGCCAGCAGTTCAACTGTCATTAGCGTCTTCCAATACCTGAATTCCGAATTCCTGCAGCAGCCGGCCGGTTTCATACAGGGGCAAACCCATCACCCCTGTATAGCTGCCTTCCAGCCGCTCTATAAATATCGCGCCGATGCCCTGAATGGCATAGGCCCCGGCCTTGTCCCGCGGCTCGCCGGTGCGCCAGTAGGCCTCGATCTCGCGTTCGCCAAGCGGACGAAACCACACCCGACTCACACTGAGCCGCACGGCTTCCCGCTCCTGCACCAGGGCAACGGCGCTCATCACCTGGTGCTCGCGCCCCGACAACAGCTGCAACATCTGCCGCGCATGCGCCGGACTCTCCGGTTTACCGAGCGACCGGCCATCCACCACGACCGTCGTATCGGCACCAAGAACCGGCAAATCCCCGTCTGCTGAATGTTGCCGAACCGCACGTGCTTTTTCCAGTGCCAGGCGTACCACGTAGTCTTGCGCAGACTCATTCTCCAGCCGGGTTTCATCAATTGCTGCGACCTGCTGCCGAAAAGCGATACCGGCTTGCTGCAACAGCGCCTGACGGCGGGGGGAGGCGGAAGCCAGAATCAGCTGCACGCTCATGCTCAGGACCGATGGTAGGGGTGATTGCTGATCACGCTCCACGCGCGGTACAGCTGTTCGGCCAGCAACACGCGCACCAGCGGGTGCGGAAGGGTCAGGGCGGACAGGGACCAGCGCTGTTCCGCCCGCTCCAGGCAGGTATCCGCCAGCCCGTCGGGCCCGCCAACCAGCAGGCTGACATCGCGCCCGTCGCCAAGCCACGCCGCCAGTTTTCCTGCCAGCTGTTCAGTCGACCAGCTGCGCCCCGCTACGTCCATGGCGATCACGAGCTGTCGGGGTGCAAGCGCAGCGAGCATGCGTTTGCCTTCTTCGTTGACCGCCCGTTCCACCGGGGTGGATTTGCCCCTCCGGCCGAGGGGGATTTCAACAAGCTTCAGGCGGCATTCGTGCGGCAGGCGGCACGCGTACGCCTGGTAGCCTTCGTTTACCCAGGACGGCATACGGGTTCCAGCGGCGATCAGATTTATCTCCATAGACCTGGCTACCTGACCCCGGGCCGCGGGGTCGGGTATCTATCAGTATCAACCCTGCTCGCTTTTACTGCGGTTGTCTTCAGTAACGGACCAGAGTTTCTCCAGTGCATAAAATTCACGGATACGCGGTTGCATGACGTGCACCACGACATCCCCGAGATCGACCAGCACCCACTCGCCTTCGCGCTCACCCTCGATGCCCAGCGGCGCAACGCCGGCCTGCTTGCTTGCCTGCACCACCGCATCGGCCAGTGATTTGACATGACGATCCGAGGTGCCGCTGGCAACGATCATGAAATCGGTTACCGGGGTCATGTCACGCACGTCAAACGCAACGACATCCGTCCCTTTCAAATCATCCAGCGCCTTCAGCGCAACCTGTTTCAATGCTTCAGTCTGCATACCACTTCTCTTGTTGAATCCTGTTCAATACCGCGTCCGGCAACAGATAACGCGGACTTTTTCCCGCCGCCAGCAGCGCCCGGATCTGTGTAGACGAAACCGCCAGTTGCGTAACCGGTACACCGATAACACAGCCGGCTGCCTGTTTATGCAGCACACCGGTGTCAGTCACCCGCGCCCTGTTCAACCACTCGGCCAGCGCACCCTGTTGCGGCCAGGGACTACCGGGCCGCTGCATCACCACCATATGGCACAGTGCGGGAATGTCCTGCCAGCGGTGCCAGCGTTCCAGCCCGAGCAAGGCATCCATACCCAGCGCCAGGCACACGGGCCCGTCACCCCGCTCCGCGCGCAACGCCTCCAGCGTATCCACCATATAGGAAGGACCGTCGCGATGCAGCTCGCGTTCGTCGATCGCCAGCGCGGGCTCGTCCGCCACGGCCAGCCGCAACAGTTCCAGGCGCTGCTCGGCGCCGGCCAGCGGTGCCGGACGGTGTGGCGGCAGCCGACAGGGCAGCAGGTGCACACGCGCGATACCCAACGCCTGCTGCACCTCCAGAGCCGGGCGCAGGTGACCGAAATGGACGGGGTCGAAGGTGCCGCCAAGAATGCAAATCATGCGTTGTTAAAGCTTTTAAAAGGGGTCAGACCCCTTTTTTCCACAAGACCCTTCATTCTGTTACCAGGACGGCTGAAAAAGGGGTCAGACCCCTTTTAAAAAGCTACTGCCGGATATGCCCGTCACCGAGCACGATGAACTTCAATGTTGTCAGTCCTTCCAGGCCGACCGGACCGCGCGCGTGCAGCTTGTCGGTGCTGATACCGATTTCGGCGCCGAGCCCGTATTCGAACCCGTCGGCAAAACGGGACGACGCGTTGACCATAACCGAACTGGAGTCCACTTCGCGCAAAAAACGGCGCGCACGGGTGAAGTTTTCAGTAATGATCACATCGGTATGTTGCGAGCCGTGTTTGTCGATGTGGTCCATGGCCGCATCCATATCGTCGACGATGCGCAGCGACAGGATCGGCGCAAGGTACTCTTCATCCCAGTCAGCGTCCTGCGCAGCCTCGATGTCCGTAAGAATTTCCCGGGCACGCTCGCAACCGCGCAATTCCACGCCCTCGTCCCGGTACAGCTTGCCGAGTACAGGCAGGACACGCGCCGCGATCCCTTCGGCGACCAGCAGGGTCTCCATGGTATTGCAGGTGCCGTAGCGCTGGGTCTTGGCGTTGAAGGCCACCTTTACCGCCTTGTCGATATCGGCCTGGTCATCGATATAGGTGTGACAGACACCGTGCAGGTGCTTGATGACCGGGATGAGGGACTCCGTGGTAACGCGTTCGATCAAACCCTTGCCGCCGCGCGGTACGATGACGTCGATATAGTCTTTCAGCCGCAGCAACTCGCCAACGGCTGCACGGTCCGTGGTGACCACCACCTGCACGGCGGTTGCCGGCAGACCGGCCTGTTCCAGGCCCTGTTCGATACAGCGCGCCACCGCCTGGTTGGAATGCAGCGCTTCCGAACCGCCGCGCAGGATACAGGCATTGCCGGACTTGAGGCACAGCGCCGCAGCATCCGCCGTCACATTGGGGCGCGATTCGTAAATAATGCCGATGACGCCCAGTGGTACACGCATGCGCCCGACCTGTATTCCGGAGGGCCGGTAATCCATGTCACTGATCGCACCCACCGGATCGGCCAGTGCGGCAATCTGGTGCAGGCCTTCGGCCATGCTGTCGATACGTGCATCGGTCAGCTCCAGGCGGTCCAGCAGTGCCGCGTCCAGGCCGTGCTGCCTGCCGGCCTCCAGGTCCTTCCGGTTTTCCGCTTTGAGATCGGCCTTGCCGGCCAGTATCGCATCGGCGATGGCAATCAGGGCGGCATTCTTTGCCCCGCTTTCTGCGCGGCTGATAAGC
>JBHHXO010000001.1:0-46112 GCA_046757125.1 Thiogranum sp. | reverse complement strand
CGCTCGACGCGCCTCAATTCACGACTGGTTTGACTGATTTTCCTTTCGACAGCGCGCAGTTTCTGCTCCGCACGGCTCTTTTTGCTCTGGTTGCGCTCCAGTTCCTGCTGCAGCGCCTGTATCCGTGAGCGCAGCGTCGCCAGCTCCGCCGCCTTCGCAGCAGGATCATCATCGGCGCTGCCGTATACAGGCAACAGCAACAGACAGCACAGCAGGCAAACAGACCAGAAACTGCCGGTTGGGGAGCTCTTGTAATCGCCTGACAACAAGGATCAGGCCTCCGCCTCCTGCTGCGCTGTCACCGGGTTTGCGCCGGACTGCTCGGGCAACAGTTCCAGCAGCGAGCGCCCCGTCATTTCCCGCGGCGCTTCGAGCCCCATCAGGTACAGGATGCTGGGAGCGACATCGGCCAGCGCGCCATCCACCATCTGCGCTTTTCTGCCAACATATAACAGCGGTACCGGATTGGAGGTATGGGCGGTATGCGCCTGCCCGGTTTCCTTGCCGCGCATCTGTTCGGCGTTGCCGTGATCAGCGGTAATCAGCGCCTCAGCACCTGCCGCCTGCAATGCGTCGAGCACCCGTCCCAGACACCGGTCGATGGTTTCTATCGCCTTGACCGCCGCATCAAAATTACCCGTGTGGCCGACCATATCCGGGTTGGCGTAGTTACAGATAATAACGTCATACCTGTCACCCCGGATGGCTTCAACAAGGTGGTCGGTAACTTCCACTGCGCTCATTTCCGGTTTCAGGTCATAGGTCGCCACCAGGGGTGATGGCACCAGGATACGGTCCTCGCCTTCAAACGGCTCTTCCCTGCCGCCGTTGAAAAAGAAGGTGACGTGCGCATATTTCTCGGTTTCCGCCAACCGCAACTGGCGTAATCCCAGTTTGGCTACGTATTCGCCAAACACGTTTTTTAAACGCTCCGGCGGGAAGGCTACGGGCACTTCAAATTCAGCGTTGTATTCGGTAAGGCTGACGAAACGACCCAGTCGGGGAACGGCCTCGCGCTCAAAACCGTCGAAGTCATCCTCTATGAAGGGGCGCGTGATCTGACGTGCCCGGTCGGATCGAAAGTTCATGAAAACCACGACGTCGCCGTCTTCAACCCTGACGGGCTGCCCACCCTCGGGCACTATGCGCGTGGCTTTTACAAACTCGTCGCCCTCGTCGCGCGCGTAAGCCATCTCCAGCCCGCCGATGGCATCCTGCGCTTCGAAATCCGCCTTGCCCCGGGTAATAAGATCGTAGGCCGCCTGGATACGGGGCCAGCGATGGTCACGATCCATGGCATAGTAGCGACCGATAATCGAGGCAAACCGGCCGTTCCCCAGTTCCCGGAATTTGTCATCCATCGCCTGGATGGAGGCCGCGGCGCTGCGCGGCGGGGTATCGCGGCCATCGAGGAATGCGTGCAGATAGACACTGCCGGCGCCACGTTCCACCGCCAGGCGGACCATGGCATGAATATGATCCTCGTGACTATGCACGCCGCCAGGCGACAGCAAGCCGATAACGTGTACGGCCTTGTCAGACGAGATCGCCAGATCGACAGCGTCCGTCAGGGTTGCATTATTGAAAAATGAACCGGTCTTGATCGAGCGGCTGACGCGCGTGAATTCCTGGTACACAACCCGGCCGGCGCCGAGATTCAGGTGCCCGACTTCGGAGTTACCCATCTGGTCTCCCGGCAACCCCACCGCTGCACCGGAGGTGCGGATAAAACTGTGGGCGTACTCCCGCCACATCCGGTCCCAGACCGGGGTATTGGCGGCGGCTATCGCGTTCGATGCAAGTTCTTCGCTGTACCCCCAACCATCCAGGATGATAAGGGCTACAGGGCGTGGTGATTTTGACATAACCTCAATTAAACCAAGGGTGGTTCACAATGACTTAGACTAAGTCTAACCTGATACCGGCAGGCTGGCTATGCCGATCGGTTACACTGGAACAATTTGCGACTTTCTTCACAGGCGTATTATTGTATAATGTTTTGATTATAAAGGGCAGGGCTAAAACATTGGTCCAGGCGCGCTTTTTCATTACGTTGTAGATGGCACCGCAGGTGGAGAAAATGCTGATGGCCCCGGCCAGTGAAACCCTCATTACGCGCGACGAAGATATTGATCGCGCATCCCGTTCCCTGAAGGCAATGTCTCACCCGTTGCGTCTCAAGATCCTGTGCACGCTAGGCGACCAGGAAGTCAGCGTACAGGATATCGTGGAACACGTCGGAACCTCCCAGAGCAACATCTCCCAGCACCTTGCGATCCTGAGGGACAAGGGTATTCTTGCATCGCGCAAGGATGCCAACCGGGTCTATTACAGGGTGAGCGATTCACGTACCCTGCGCCTGATCGGCATGATGCGGGAAGTATTCTGCAGCATGCCTTCCAACAGCTGAGCAACAACGCCGCGACACCTGCAACTGGAGGAAATCCAGCGTGGATTTTGCCCGTATTCCCGAATTCATCAGTAACCACCCGATCCTGATCCTGGCTTTCGTCGGAACACTTGGCGCACTCTTCGCCAGCGAGATCTCCCGGCGCCTGCATGGCATGAAATCCGTAGGCCCCGCGCAGGCGACCCGCCTGAGTAACCGTGAAAACGCCATATTTCTCGATACGCGCGAGGATCGCGAATACAACGACGGGCATATTCCGGAAGCCATCCATATACCGCTCAAGCAGTTACCGGAGCGGGTTGCAGAGCTAAACAGGTATAAGGAACATCCGGTTATAGCCTATTGCCGCTCCGGCAACCGTTCCAACGGCGTTGGCAGTATTCTGAAAAAACACGGCTTCCAAAACGTGTACAATCTCGGCGGAGGAATCGCGGCCTGGCAAAGCGCCAACCTTCCCGTCAGTAAAAGATAAATTGAAAGCGACTACTGGATATTCATAATGACTGAAGAAACCAACCAAACATCGAGCCAGACAGAAGCAGAATTTGCGATTCTGCGAATTTACCTCAAGGATGTTTCCTTTGAAACACCCAATTCACCCGAAGTCTTTACCGAAGAATTCAAGCCTGAAATAAGTCTTCAGTTGAATACCGCCATCAAAAAGATAGAAGACAATCTTCACGAGGTTGCCCTGAATATTACAGTGACTGCCAAACAGGGAGAGAAAACCGGTTTTCTGGTCGAGGTGCAGCAGGCGGGTATATTTTCACTCAAAGGCTTTGACGAAGCACAAAAAGGCACCATGCTTGGAGCCTACTGCCCCAACATCCTGTTCCCCTATGCACGTGAAGAAATTTCCGGACTGGTCACCAAAGGCGGATTCCCTCCACTGTTGCTGGCGCCAATCAACTTTGATGTCATGTACGCAGAGAAAGCTGCCGAGCGAGCACAACAGGCTGCTTCTGCCAATTAGAGCGATTGAAAACAAACCAGACTTCTATGCCGCCGCACACATCACGCCCGGTTGTCACAGTACTGGGCGCCGGTTCCTGGGGTACCGCACTGGCGATGCTGTTAGGCCGGAACGGCAACGAGGTCCGGCTGTGGGACAGGGACAGGGATCACATACAAAAGCTGGCGGCTGACAAATCGAACCAGCGCCATCTTCCAGGCATTGATTTTCCGGAAGGCCTGTCCCCGGTTGTCGAGCTTGACCCCGCCCTTGAATCTTCCGACTTGGTTCTCGTTGCCGTACCCAGCACGGGCTTTCGCTCCGTCCTGCAGAGAATCCGTTCAGCGATCGGTTCTTCGTTCAACCTGGTATGGGCCAGCAAGGGGCTGGAACCCGGCAGCGCAAAATTTCTTCACCAGGTGGTGGACGAGGAGCTGCCCGGGCATGGCGCTATAGCCGTATTGTCAGGCCCCAGTTTCGCAAGGGAGGTCGCCCTGGGTTTGCCTACTGCGGTAACAGTAGCGTCTGAAAACAGCGAATATGCACACAGCGTCGTCAAGCTGTTTCACTGCCCCAGATTCCGGGCGTATACCAGCGACGACGTGACCGGCGTGGAACTCGGCGGCTCGATCAAGAACGTACTCGCCATTGCCGCCGGCATATCGGACGGACTGGGCTACGGCGCCAATGCACGTGCGGCGCTGATTACCCGGGGGCTGGCCGAAATCATGCGCCTCGGCATTAAACTGGGTGGCCGGCAGGAAACCTTTATGGGCCTGGCCGGGGTTGGCGACCTGGTGCTGACCTGCACCGATGATCAATCCCGCAATCGCCGCCTGGGGCTGGCAATCGGTCGTGGCACCCCGCTGGAACAGGCGGTCGCAGATATAGGCCAGGCAATTGAAGGCCTGCATACCGCAAAAGAACTTGCCGCGCTGGCGGACAAACAACAGGTGGAGATGCCGATCACACAACAGGTCAAGCGGGTACTCTATGAGGGCGAAAGCGCCTCAGCAGCAGTCGATGCCTTGCTGGCGCGCGAGCCCAAAGCCGAGGCGCTCTGATATACCGGGAAGCCCCGATCGATAGCGCAGCGGGCCATGCGGTGAGAAGGGCGGGCTAGCCACCCGCGTGAAACGCCTGCTGACGCCAGGCCTCGTATACGAGAACTGCCGCCGAGTTGGAAAGATTCAGGCTTCTGCTCTCCGCCACCATGGGGATACGAATCACGCTCTCCTGTCCCAGGCCTGCAAGCAACTCCCCCGGAAGGCCCCGGGTTTCCGGTCCGAACAGAAAAGCATCATGTGGCCGGTAGCGGACTTCGCTGTAGCGCCTTTTGCCGCGCGTCGATACTGCCCAGATCCGCCCCGGCTGTATCCGCTCGCGAAAATCCTCAAACGTTTCGTGCTCCACAACACTGGCCCATTCCCGGTAGTCGAGTCCCGCGCGGCGCAATTTTTTATCTTCCAGCTCGAAACCCAGGGGTTTTATAAGGTGCAGCTGACTGCCCGTATTGGCACACAGGCGCATAATATTCCCGGTGTTGGGCGGGATTTCCGGCTGATAGAGTACGACGTGAAACATGGGCTGGCTGTGAAAATCCGGGTTGTGTTCCGCATACTGATCGGTGCAAGCTACTTCACTTTCGCAAACACATCAGGTCAAATAGCCGACCAATGACTCAGACCAGTAATCCCCTCAGCATAGAGTTCTGCGGCCTCAGGTTCGACACACCGCTGGTATTGCTGTCCGGTTGCGTGGGTTTCGGTGAGGAATATACACGCGTCAGGGGATTTTCCAACCGCGATGCCGGCGCCATCTGTCTTAAAGGCACCACGCTCGAAGCACGCCCCGGGAACCGGCCCCACAGGATCGACGAGACACCGGCAGGCATGCTGAACGCCATCGGTCTGCAGAACCCCGGCGTCGACTATGTCGTGAATACGATTCTTCCCGCCCTGGACTTCGGGGAAACCCGCTTCATCGCCAACGTATCGGGTTCCACGGTGGAAGAGTACTACGAAGTCACGCGCCGCTTCGACGACTCGCCGATCGATGCCATCGAGATCAATATCTCCTGCCCGAACGTCAGGGAAGGTGGGGTAGCGTTCGGAAACGATCCGGATATGTCGGCGCGCGTAGTGGAGGCCTGCCGCAAGGCCACCGGGAAGCCGCTGGTCACCAAACTGTCACCCAACCAGACCGACATCGCGGAGAACGCCCGGCGTTGTATTGAGGCGGGGAGTGACGCCTTCGCCGTTATCAATACCCTGATGGGTATGTCTATCGACATCGACAGTCGCAGGCCGGTTATCGGCAACAACCAGGGCGGCCTGTCGGGAGCGGCGATCAAGCCGGTGGCGCTATTGAAAGTTCACCAGGTCTACCAGGTCTGCAAGGCTCACGATATCCCTGTCATCGGGCAAGGCGGTATCACCAGTGCGCAGGACGCCATCGAATTTCTGATCGCCGGCGCTTCGGCTGTCGGGGTGGGGACCGCCCTGTTCTACGACCCGCTGATCTGTCCGAAACTGAACGAAGGCATTCGCAGTTACCTCGAACAACATCAAATTCCGAACCTGAAGGCACTCACCGGCACCCTGCAGCTGAACGGGTAAAGCCTTGCCGCGGGATCACCGGTTCACCGCAAACAGCAACGGACGCCCGCCCGACAGCCTTCCATCCCCCCGATCAGCCACAAAAACCCCTGTGGCGCACAATTTGCTTGTATCTCCCGAGCTAGCAGGAAAACACAGGAGTTCGATATGTATAACAGGCACTTTGGACTGTCCGCCGCCCCTTTCCGCATCACACCCGATACACGGCATTTTTTCGGTGGCGGTCAGCGTGCCGAGGTTCTGAACTCGCTGCTTTATGCCATTACCCGCGGTGAAGGCATGGTCAAGGTCACCGGCGAAGTCGGCACCGGAAAAACCATGCTATGCCATATGTTGCAGGATCAGCTGCCCGACTCTGTCGATGTGGTGTACCTCACCAATCCCGGTCTTACGCGCAACGAAATCCTGGCCGCCATAGCACTGGAACTGAACCTGCCGGCCGGTGTAGACACGCCGCATTTGCAGCTCCAACAACAGCTTCAGGACTATCTGCTGGAAGCGCACCGGAACAAACGACAGGTTGTTGTATTTGTTGAAGAAGCCCAGCAGATGTCACTCGAGACGCTGGAAGAAATCCGGCTGTTATCCAACCTGGAAACCCGCCACAGCAAACTCCTGCAACTGGTGCTGTTCGGACAGCCGGAACTCAACTATCTTATTGAAAAACATGAAATTCGTCAGTTGCGCGACCGCATAAGCCACTGCTTCAACCTGTCGCCCCTGAGCATGGCGGAAATCAGGGACTACATTCGCTTCAGGTTGCACAGCGCCGGCTACAGGGGCAATGATCTCTTTACTGCAACCGCCTATCGGCTACTGGCGATATTTTCACGCGGTCTTATCCGGCGCCTGAATATTCTGGCCGACAAGGCCCTGCTGGCCGCATTCGCTGCACAATCCAGCCGCGTGTGCTGGAAACATGTCTGGCGTGCCCGCTACGACGGCGCCAGCCCGGGTCGCCCGCAACTACTCCCGGGAGGTCTCGCTGCGGGTCTGGGTGCCGGCACTGCAGTTGCGCTTGTCGGTATCGCCGTCTTCAACCACTACACGCCACCACCCCCGGACACAATCACCCCGGCCACCCAAATTAGCCAAAATATTGACGAATTGCGGGCGATTGCGCTGCAAACCCGTCCCTCCTCCGGCGGTCTGCCGCTGGTATCGCAACGCCTCCAGGCCTCGAACGACTGGCTGCAGCGGCCCGCCGGCAGGCAGCTGACCATACAGTTATTGCTGACCGAGAACGACGATTTGCGCACCGTGGAAAAACTTCTTGAAAAACCGCTATATAACAGCCTCCTTCCCGATGTTTACCTGTATCGGAGCGAGGTAGCCGGACGCCAGCGCTGGAATATTCTGTTCGGTGAATTCGACAGCAAAACAAAAGCTTTGGCCGCACTGGCCGATTTACCGGAGAGAATACAACGACACCAGCCCTATTTACGTTCGCTGGACCCGTTGCGAACCCGCTTTCAAACCATGGGCACGGACATGCACAGGGAAGAACAGGGATGAATACAGCTAGATTTTTGCTGCTGGCCTTTTTACTGGCGGGGTACGGCTGCGTCCCGACGCCGGACCGCCCGTCACCCGGGCACCTGGAAAACACTCCGAAAGCGGACCGTTCACACCTCTCCCGGCAAATTCCCAGCCCTGTGACACGTGCGCCGGTAGTCCCGGAACCAACGCCGCCTGTTGCGCAGGAAACCTACAGCGTGGTCATTACCGGGGTCCCGCTGGCAGAACTGCTGTTCACGCTGGCGCGCGACGCCAAAATGAATATCGACGTCCACCCTGGCCTGAGCGGTACCGTCACCCTCAACGCGATCGATCAGACACTGCTGCAGATACTCGACCGGATTGCAGCCCAGGTGCCGATCCGTTATCACTTCGAGGACGACCTGCTGGTAGTGGAGCCGGACCAGCCGTACCTGCGCAGCTACTATATTGATTACGTCAACCTGACCCGCCGCAGCAGCAGCAGCAACGGCGTTTCCACCCAGATTGCCACAACCGGACAGTCTGCCCTGGAAGGTTCCGGCGGCGGAAGCAGCAGCGGGGGATCGAGCAGCGGATCCAACAGCTCCAGCACCTCGGTAACGACCACCTCGGAAAACCGGTTCTGGAAACAGCTGCGCACCAACATTGCCAGCTTTCTCGGCCTGGGCAGCGAAGACAGCACTGTTGATATCTCGGTCATTGTCAACGCCGAAACCGGCATGCTGACCGCGCGCGCCACCCAGGCCCAGCACCTGCTCATCCAGGAATACCTGGACCGCCTGGTAACCAGTGCACAGCGACAGGTCCTGATCGAGGCCACCGTTGTAGAGGTGGAACTGAACGATAACTACCAGTTCGGCGTCGACTGGTCGGTGCTGGCCGACAACGGAACCGGCCTGAGTGTTTCGCAGGAGCTGCTGGGTTCGAACCTTAATTCTCCACCGGTATTTACCGTCGACTACCTCACCAACAAAAGCTGGGGCAGCATTGCCAGTTCGGTAAAGATGCTGCAGGAATTCGGCAATGTGAAAGTGCTGTCCAGCCCCAAGATCATGGCCATTAACAACCAGACCGCCTTGCTGAAAGTGGTGGAAAACGTCGTCTACTTCACGCTGGAAGCCGATACTGTAACCAACCAGACCAATTCGCAAACGACCTTTACCAGTACGCCGCATACCGTGCCCGTCGGTTTTGTCATGTCGGTCACGCCGCAGGTCAGCCGCGAAGATGCCGTCAGCCTGAACGTACGGCCCACGATTTCACGTGTCACCGGATTCGTGAACGACCCCAACCCGGCGCTGGCGATAAATGACATTGTCAGCCAGATACCGCAGATACAGGTACGGGAGATGGAATCCGTACTGCGCGTGCGCAGTGGCCAGATCGCCGTACTCGGCGGTCTCATCCAGGATTCCATCCAGCTCAATGACCAGGGTATTCCCGGTCTGACCGAACTTGATTACGTGGGTGACGCATTCACCTACCGCAACAACAAGATAAAGAAATCCGAGCTGGTTATTTTCCTGCGACCGCGTGTTATCGCCAGTATCGATCAACAAATGGATACCTATACCGATTACCTTCCCGACCCGACAGCGCCGCTGGGGCCACGCTACGCCAATGAACAGAGGAAGCGCAATTGAGCCTTTTGATGGACGCATTGCGCCGGGCAGAGACGCAGCAGGAACAGGACAAGCCGGCCCCTGCCGAAAGCGCAACAGAACAGGCACAGCCGGCGGATGAGCCTGACATGCAACTGGAACCGTTGAATGCAGCGACGCAACTGGTGGAAGAGCTGCAAACCGAGACGGATGCATTCGTTGTCGATAAAAATTCCGCAGCCGACGAGGCTGCTGATGCGGAGCCACCCCGGGAGCGGGCAAAAACAGCTGCTGCGCTGGTTGCCACACCCGCCACCGCCTGGCAAAAGAAGGCCCTGTACTTTCTGTCCGGTTTTGTCACGATCATCGTGATTGTAGGTGCCTACTACCTGTGGCGCAGTGATCGGGTAGTGATACCGGCCACCCCGCACACGGCAACCCTGATCGATGTCCCGGCTCCGGAGACTAACCCGCCGCCGGCCACCGAGCCGTTACCGGCACCGGCTGTAACTGAACGCACAGCGGCGGCTTTTGTACCCGCAACACCTGTGCCGACCTCACCCCGGCAACCAGACGCACAGGCGGCCGGAACTGCCGACATATCCGATGCAGCCGTTGCTCAGCCCGCCCAACGCATCGAGATCCACAGGAGCCGCAGGATCCGGGCTGTTCATCCATTGATTCAGAACGCCTATCAGGCGTACCAGCAACAAAACTATGTCGAAGCGGAGCAACTCTACCGGAAAGCCCTGAAGCGTAACCCGGACAGCCGTGATGCCGCGCTGGGACTGGCGGGCATCGCCATGCACCAGGGAGACTTGCGTGTGGCACGTTACTATTACGAACGCGTACTGAAAGCCAACCCGGCAGACAAAACCGCACAGATTGCCCTGGGTTCGCTGGGCAACTCACGCGACAGCCTGCAGGAAACCAGTCAACTCAAGCACTGGCTGCAGAGCGACCGCGATAACGCCCAGCTTCACTTTGCCCTGGGTAACCGTTACGCGTCCGCGGGACAGTGGAAGGAAGCACAGCAAGCCTACTTTGAAGCACAGCGCATCGACCCGATCCAGCCTGACTACGCATTCAACCTGGCAATCAGCCTCGATCAGCTCGGCCTGCAGAAACAGGCCCTGGAATATTACCTGAAGGCACAGGGACTGGCCGCCGACCACAGCGCGCTGTTCAATACCCGGCAACTGGACAACCGGATCCGGGAACTGGAAGCGGGGAAAACACCATGAGCGCCGTCGCCAAACCGAAGCGCATCGGTGACCTGCTGATAGAGAAGGGCATCCTCACCCAGGACCAGCTGGACATCGCCCTGACCGAGCAGAAAAAGTGCAAGGAGCAACTGGGAAAAATTATTGTCAGCCTGGGTTTCGCCACCGAGGCAGTGGTACGCGATGTCCTTGGTGAAGCGCTGGGTCACGAAAGTGTCGACCTGGGCAAGGTCGTGGTCGATACTGAAGTCCTGCAACTGGTCGGCAAGGATACCGCACGCCGCTTCCAGATCATGCCGCTGTCGATAGACCGGCAGAAAAACCTGCTGACCGTTGCGATCTCCGATACTTTCAATGTGGTCGCCATCGACCAGCTGCGCGCCCTGCTGGGCGGACAGATTGATATACACCCGGTACTGGCCGGCGAATCCGAAATTGAAAACGCAATAGACCAGTTTTACGGTTTTGAACTGTCCGTGGACGGTATTCTGCGCGAAATCGAAACCGGCCAGGTCGATTACAACACACTGCATGGCGAATCCGAAGAGTACAGTCAGCCTCTGGTACGCCTTGTCGACGCCATACTGTCGGACGCGGTCAAGAAAGGTTCATCCGATATTCATTTCGAGCCCGAGCACGGCTTCCTGCGTATCCGCTACCGTATCGACGGCGTACTGAGACAGGTGCGCAGCCTGCACCAGAACTACTGGTCGGCAATCGCGGTGCGACTGAAAGTCATATCCGGCATGAATATCGCGGAAACCCGTGCACCGCAGGACGGTCATATCTCGTTAACGCTGTTCGGCCGGCCGATCGATTTTCGTGTATCCGCACAACCGACTACCTATGGCGAAAACATCGTGCTGCGCATACTGGATCGCAACAAGGGTATCGTGCCACTGGATCAACTGGGTCTGAGTGATACGGCTCTGGCGGCTCTGCGCCTGATGATGGCACGCCCCGAAGGCATCCTGCTGGTAACAGGACCCACCGGCAGCGGCAAGACCACCACGCTGTATTCGATGCTGAACTACGTGAACAACGAGTCAGTCAACATCATGACCCTGGAAGACCCGGTCGAATACCCCATGTCCATGATCCGCCAGACGTCGGTAAATACCGCCGCAAAACTGGATTTTGCCAGCGGCATCCGTTCCATGCTGCGCCAGGATCCCGATATTATCCTGGTTGGTGAGGTGCGTGACGAAGATACCGCGGACATGGCGCTGCGCGCCGCCATGACCGGCCACCAGGTCTATTCGACGCTGCATACCAGCTCGGCGGTCGGCGCCATACCGCGCCTGCTCGACCTCGGCATAGTCCCGGACATTCTCGCCGGCAATATTATCGGCATCGTAGCGCAACGCCTGATCCGCAAACTGTGTCCGCATTGCCGCAAGGAAGACGCTTCCAACGAACTCGAATCCGAGCTGCTGGGACTGGACAAGGGTGAAAGTACGGTCATCTACCGTGCCCGGGGTTGCGATCACTGCAACAATTTCGGTTACAAGGGACGTATGGCAATTACCGAACTGTTGAAAGTGGACCACGACATGGACGACCTCATTGCGCGGCGCGCCCCGCGGCGCGAGATTTACGACCTCGCCTTAAGCAAGGAATTCCGGCCCATTGCCGAAGACGGCCTGCGGCGCGTACTGGATGGCAGCACCACACTGGAAGAAGTTGCAAGGGTTGTCGATCTCACCGATCGCCTGTAACCGGGGTCAGAGAAACAGAAACACATGGCAGCATTCGAATACAAGGCGGTAGACGGTTACGGGAAGACCGTGCTGGGGCGCATCGAGGCCAGCAACGACGATGACCTCGAGCTGCGCCTGACCCGCATGGGGCTGGACCTCATCGATTTCAAACCGGCTCGCAACAGCCGCTTCAGTTTACGCCGCAGCCGCGTCGGCCGGCCCGAGCTGGTTACCTTCTGTTTCCACCTGGAGCAACTTTCCAAGGCCGGTGTCCCCATCCTGGATTCACTCCGCGACCTGCGCGACAGTATCGACAACCAGCGTTTTCGGGAAATCATTTCCTCACTTATAGAGGACATAGAGGGTGGCAAAACGCTTTCCCAGGCGCTGGCTGCTTTCCCTGCCATATTCGGACCGATATTTGTCAGCCTTATTGCCGCCGGCGAAGAGAGCGGCATGCTCGCTGACGTACTGCAACGGCTTACGGAATCGCTGAAGTGGCAGGACGAGCTGGCTTCACACACCAGGAAAATCATCATGTACCCGGCATTCGTGGGTATCATCGTCACAGGCGTCATCGTGTTTCTGATGGTATACCTGGTCCCCGAACTGGTCGGATTTATCCAGAACATGGGTGAATCGATTCCGGCTCATACACGGGCACTGATTCTGGCATCCGAATTCATTACTCAATACTGGTATATTCTGCTGGCAGCCCCGCTCGCCATCTTCTTCGGTATGCGCTTCTGGGCACGCTACAGCGAAAACGGCCGCTACCAGGTCGACCGCCTGAAACTGCGACTGCTGCCGGTAGGACCGATCTACCAGAAAATAATACTGGCGCGCTTTACCAGCAACTTCGCGCTGCTCTATAAAGCCGGCGTAACCGTGCTCGACTGTATTCGCATGGGCGAATCGCTGGTCGGCAACAAAGTGGTCGCCGAGGCCCTGCAGAGAGTGCGCAAACAGATTGGCGAAGGCGTGGGCCTCACTGCAAGCTTCGAGAATACCGGGCTGTTTCCGCCGCTGGTGTTGCGCATGATGAAAGTAGGTGAAAGCAGCGGTGCGCTGGACACATCGCTGGAGAACGTCAGCTACTTCTATAACCGCGATGTGCGCGAATCCATAGAGCGCGTGCAAACCATGATCGAACCGACCCTGACCCTGATACTGGGCGCCATGCTCGGCTGGGTGATGCTGTCAGTGCTTGGCCCTGTGTACGATATTCTCGGGACGGTAACGAGGTAGCGCCATGTCCCGGATACTGTATCTCGCCGATAAAAGCATTACCCTGTTTCATGCCGCTCGACACGGTGCCAGTGCCGGCGGCCGTTTCACGCTCGACGAGGAAGGCTACGGGCAGCTGCGCAGGGCGCTGAGCAGCCCGGATGCACGCCCCGTCGCGCTGCTGGTTGACCTGATAGAAGAAGAATTCCGCGAAGAGCTGCTGCCTCACGCCTATGGCGGGGACCGGGCAAGACTGCAGGAACGGCAGGCAAACAAACTGTTTCGCACCACACCGTTTCGTTACAGCCGCATCACAGGTCGAATGAAAGAGGGACGCCGCGACAGTCGCGTTCTTTTCAGCGCACTCACCAACCGCGACAACGTCGAGCCGCTGCTCGACCTGTTGAACGAGTTGCGCATCCCTCTGGCAGGCATCTATTCACTTCCCCTGATTACGCACCACCTGGTCAGGCATCTGGCTGCAGACAACGGCCATATCCTTGTTATCACAGAACAACCGGGTGAAGGTCTGCGCGAGACGTATGTGTGCGACAACAAGGTGCTGTTCAGCCGCCTTGCACCCATCAGCGCCTCTTCGCCCGAAGACTATTGCAGGATAATCCTGGACGAGGCGCACAAAACGCATCGCTACCTCACTACACTCAGGTTGATCCCCTACGGCGCCGAACTGGAAATCCATGCGCTCACCGATTCGACCCGAGCAGACGCGATGCGCACTGCCTGCGCGGATGAAACCGGCATCAGTTATCACCCGGCAAACCTGTCGGAGATAGCGCAACGCGCGGGTTTTCGTGAGCACCCTGACGCCCGGATCAGTGATGCCCTGTTTGCCTACCTGCTGAATACCCGCCGGGTTCCTAATCACTACGCCACGCCACGACACCTGAAGCGGCTGAACACCTGGCACGCGCAGGCCGGTTTACGCGCCGCCATGTGGCTGATCGCCGTGACAGCAGCCACCTACAGCGGCATAAATGTGGTGGACGGGATGGCGATGTCCAGTGAAGCACGCAACGTTGCCAGTGTAGCAGCACAGGTAAACACGAATTATCAACAGGCGGCGCGTCAGCTACCGGTTACGGCCGAAGATGCCCGTGCCATGCGGGAAGCTATTCAGCTTGCGAATACACTGGAGGCTCACCGGACCGACCTGGCCAGCCTGTTCTCCCTGGTTGGAAATGCGTTCGAACGCCAGCCCAACCTGCAGCTGAAACGCTTCGACTGGTTTGCCAGTCCGGACAAGGACGCCGCCACAGCATCGCAGGACAGCGCCCGGCAGGCAGACCGGGTCCAGAATATGGATAACTACCTGGTCAGCCACATCAAGGGAAAGCTGCGGCATTTCAACGGCAGTTACGTTGAAGCGCACAGCCAGATCGACAGGCTGGTGAAGTGGATAGCCGAACGGCCCGGCGTCCATGCGGTAACGATAACCCGCCGGCCACTCAATACGCAGGCTGATGCAAGCATACAGGGTGCGATAGGCAACAACGACCGTGACAGCGAAGCTGAATTCGAGCTTCGCGTCACCATGGAGATCGATCATGGAACGGTTTGAAGTTCACCCTTCCGAACTACGCCGACCCGCGCTGGCGTTGCTGGGAGTACTGCTGCTGTCAGCAGCCCTGGTCTGGACCAGCGACACATTCAGGGACGCCCGGGAGCGTCGTCTGGATAGCGCGCGTTCCAGCCTGGACTCCGTACGCACGGATTATCGCCTGGCAGTCGAAGCCGACAACATACTGCGTACCTCGCAGCAACGTTACAGGGAACTTCAGCAGCGCGGTTTTATCGGCGAAGAGCCCCGCCTGATCTGGATCGAATCGATGCGCAACAGCGGCCGCGCCAACCGGTTGTACAATTTGCAGTACAGCCTGAAGCAGCAACACCCCCTGACATTGTCAGACCAGGATTACACAGAACATTACCAGTTGTACGCCAGCCCCATGTCGGTACAGCTGGAACTGGCGCACGAAGTGGACCTGATTCGTTTCTTTGCCGAACTGAATCACGAGAGGCCGGCAATCTACCGCTTGCGCGGCTGCTCGCTCAAGCCGATGTTCGGTGCGGAGGGTATTGCCGCGGACAAGGCCAATATATCCGCCAGTTGTGAAATAGCCTGGTATACCGTGAAACGGCGCCCAGACGGTTCAGAGGAGGGTTCATTGTGAGTATTTTCAAACACCCCGCCACCGGCCTGCTGCTCGCGATACTGACATCGAACCTGCAGGCAGATGATTTCGGCACCCTGTTCACAACGGCTGAACAGCGCGCAAAGCTCGACAACGGGACCCGTGACATAACACCGGCGACGGGCGCCGGTAGCACAGCACAGGTGACGGAAGCGCCCCGGCCTTTCAGGCTGAACGGTACGCTGATCGGCAAGTCCGGCAAAAAGGAGGTATGGATAAACGGCAAGCCGGAAATCCACAACGGCAACCGCAGGCACCCGCGGGTGAATCTGGTCAGGAATGGCAGCGTGCACTTCAAACCTTCCGCAGCAGGCGCACCCAGGCTGATGAAACCCGGCCAGGTATACGACCCGCAGACCGGCACAGTCAGCGAGGCGTATCAGCAGGTTTTGTCTACTGAAAGTGAAGAGTAGATGAAAACGCAGATAATCCAGCGTATGCGCCCCTCACTCCGCCAGCAACGCGGTGCTGCCTTGCTGGTCATGCTGACGCTGGTGCTGCTGGCAGCGAGTTATACCCTGTTGAAGCGCCTGAACCAGACACCATCCGAACTGGACCGGGCGGCTGATACCGCCATGGCGCTGGGTGAGGCAAAAGCCGCGTTGATCGGGTTCGCACTGAAATCACAAAACCGGCCAGGAGAACTGCCCTGTCCTGATGTCAACAATAGCGGCGACAGCGCACCGCCACCCTGCACAGGCAACACCACATTCAGATTGCCGTGGAAAACGCTGGGTCTGCCTGACCTCAGGGACAGCAGCGGTGAGCGGCTCTGGTATATCGTTGACCCCCTGTTCGCAGGCACCTCGGCAATAAACAGTGAGACAGTACCCGCGCTGACTATTGACGGCGGGGCCACCCGCTATGCCGCCATTATCATCGCGCCCGGGCAAAGCCTGCGGGGTCAATCCCGTACGGGTGGCCAGCAGAATAATATTCTGCGTTACCTGGAAGCAGACAACGCCAATAACGATGCCTTTTTTGTTACCGCCGCAGGCGGGGATTTCAATGATCAGTTGATCGGTATCACCCGTGACGAACTCATGCAGGCAATTGAGCGCCGTGTGCTGAACGAAGTATCAAGCTCACTAAATACCTACTACAGCGAAAATGGCTACTTTCCGAATCCTGCACCTGCAGGCACCGGTACTTGTGACAACACAGTTTTCGCCGGCATGGTTCCAACGACTATAAGCAACCCGAATTGCAGCACGCAAACCGGATGGAATGCTCCACTGAAAACAGCGGCTTTACCTGCCTGGTTCCAGCCCAACAGCTGGGATCAGGTTATCTGGTATGTCGTGTCAGCCGACTGCGTTGAAGGCGCAAGCAACTGCCTTGCTACTACGCTGCTCAAAGTTAGCGACCCTCCGAATACGAATGACATCAGAGCATTACTCATCGCAGGCGGCCCTCCATTGCCCGGGCTCTCACAGAACAATCGATCACCTATAGCAAGTGACGATGACCTGCTGGATTCCGGCGAAAACAGGGATGACGATACTCTCTTTGAGGTCCTGCCCGTCGATGCAGGCAGCAACGACCAGTTACAGGTGGTAGCGCCATGATACACCGGCATTTTCACAACGGCTTTACACTGATCGAGATGTCCATCGTACTGGTCATTGTCGCCCTGCTGATTGGCGGACTGTTGGCACCACTGTCAACCCAGAAGGAGCAGGAAAGACGTACCGAAAACGATGTACTCATGGAGCGGGCGCGTGAAGCGCTGATCGGTTTTGCCATTGTAAACGGCCGCCTGCCCTGCCCGGATACTGATGTGCCCACTGATGGCCTGGAAAACGGCTGTGCAGCAGGTGTTACCGCCTTCGATCCAAATTCAGGAACGCTTCCATGGGTAACGCTGGGACTGGACAGTGGCCTGGACCCCTGGGGTTTTCCAGTCGGCTACGTCGTGAACGGTGCCTTCGCAAATCCGGCGTTGTCGGTCAATGCCCCCTTTCCCCTGGCGATACAGGGGACAAGCACTGGTATATTGCGGGTATCGCTGACACGCCCGGCAGATTGCACTGACGATAGCGAACTGGGCACGGTAGCGGAAAACGTCCCTGCGGTATTGTGGTCAGGCGGCAAGACCTCTTACGGAAGTAATGACGAATCAGAAAACACCAATGGTGACCGCTGCTTCGTCGAAAAGCCCTATAACACCACTACCGGCAACGAATTCGACGACCAGGTCATCTGGTTATCGCCCAACATCCTGTTCAACCGCATGGTCAGCGCCGGGGTGCTGCCATGATCGGACCGGTCATCGCCATCACCCGATATACCGCGCTGGAGGCCTTCCGTACCCGCTTCGTCTGGCTGGTGCTGTTTCTGGTAGCGGCCGGTTTTGGTATCGCATCCTTTACCGGCGATCTGGCTATCACCGAAACCGTGCAGACCCGGGTCGCCATTACCGCGTCGATCCTGCGCCTGGCCGCGGCATTGCTGATCATCCTGTTCGTAACCACCAGCGTGAACCGCGACTTCAGCGATAAATCCGTCGAACTCATGCTGTCCCTGCCGGTACCGCGCGCGGGCTATTACCTCGGGAAACTGGGCGGCTACGCGCTGATTGCCGCGTTCACTGCCATCCCCCTGTTCTCCCTGGTTATCTTTCTGTCACCGTGGGCCTCCAGTATCTCCTGGGGCATATCGCTGGTACTGGAACTGCTGCTGGTATGTGGCTTCAGCCTGCTGTTTGCCTTCGCCTTCAGCCAGGTCACGGCGTCCATTTCGGCCTCGATACTTTTTTACCTGCTGGCACGCAGCATCGCGTCCATTCAGTTGATGGCACACGGCCCCTTGTCCAACCAGGCGGAAACGTCCCGGTACGTCCTGACCCGCGTCGTGGATGCCCTGGCCTACCTGTTACCCGACCTGGGTCACTTTACACGCACCGAGTGGTTGCTGTACCCCGCCTCTATCGACGTACTTGGACCTGTAGCAGTACAGACCCTGATCTACGCGTTGCTGTTGTCCGGCGTTGCATTGTTCGACCTGTACCGCAAGAACTTCTGACCACCTCCATGTCCGCGGTCATATTCAATACCATCAACCGACCCGGCGAACGGCCGGTGAACCAGGTTCCGGGACTGGTACTGGCTGTACTGCTGCTGGGCCTCGGCCTGCAGATCGGCTGGCATCACGCACAACCCCCGGCGCGGGCGGCGGCTGACGCGCTCCCGAACGCCCCGGCAGCAGAGCTGTTGATGGTCACCAGCCTCGGCGACCCCATAGCCCTGTCGAAGTTTCTCAACCTGTGGCTGCAGGTGTTCGACAACCAGCCCGGTATCAGCATTCCTTTCAGGGACCTGGACTACCGAAAAGTGCGCGGCTGGCTGCGGGCCAGCCTGGATCTCGACCCGGCGGGCCAGTATCCGCTGCTGGCTGCCGCGCGCCTGTACGGCGAAGTCCCGGACCCGGTTCGGCAAAGACAAATGCTTGATTTTATTTATCAAAAATTCCTTGAATCACCCGATACCCGGTGGCGCTGGCTGGCCCACTCGGTGTTGATCGCGCGTCACCGCCTGGAAGATTTGCCACTGGCGCTCAAGTACGCAAAAGCCCTGGCCGATAAAGCGACAGGAGCCCATGTTCCTCATTGGGCGCAACAAATGGATATCTTCGTACTCGAGGATATGGGCGAGACAGAAGCCGCTCAGATCGTGATTGGTGGACTGCTGGCAAACGGCCAGATTACCGATCCCCACGAATTAAGGTTTCTGTCCGGGCAGCTGGAGCGGCTCCAGGGACAGACGCCAGCCAGTGATTAAATTTATTGACGGAGAACAGGTATGGACAGGAATCAGCGAGGTTTCACTCTGGTCGAAATCGCCATCGTACTGGTGATTATCGGTTTACTGCTGGGTGGTGTGCTCAAGGGTCAGGAAATGATTACCAACGCCAAGGTACGCAACCTGGCAGACCAGGCGAGCGGCATCAAGGCGGCATTTTTTGCCTTTCAGGACCGCTACAAGGCGCTGCCGGGGGACTACCGCGTTGCGGACGCCAATATTTCCGGTGTGCCGGCCGGCATGAACGGCAATGGCAACGGCCAGATCAGCACTAACAACGAACGTGGCCGCGTCTGGCTGCACCTGGCTGCGGCAGGATTCATTACCGGTAATTATGATGGTGGTGGCGTAAATGGCAATAACAATGGCTGGAACTGTATTTCCACGCGTTGCCCTCCAAACGCTTTTGGCGGAAACATGAACCTCAGCTTTGGCAGTGAGGCAGCGGGCACTTCCGGCCAGAGCCACGAACTCTGGACCGGGCGCAATATCCCTGTTGCGGCCATGGCAGAGCTGGACCGCAAGATCGATGACGGCGTTCCCGGCACCGGGATATTCCAGAACGGCCGGTCAGGCAATGCCAACCCCGGCACCTGCGTAGCCGGTGGTGTATGGGCGGTTACCGCTGCAAACCCCCAGGGCAACTGCGGTGGTGTATACCGGCAGCTGTAACACCTACACATCTGAGTGATCTATCCGGAAAGCCTCTGGATACATTTATTTAAAAAGCCCGCTTCGGCGGGCTTTTTTATTCCCCCTGAACCATGTAATTCCAAACGGAACCTTGCCGCCGCTGGCATTACGTATTCCCGACCCGGCCTGTTTCTTGCTTCTGATCCCGTGCCATGCAGGAAAATGCTATTTGCATCAACCGCCTGTACAAGGGCTTTAAGGGCCAGAACGTACTAAAAGGCGTAAATCTAGGGGTGAAACCGGGCGAATACTTCGGCCTGGTGGGAATGAATGGCGCCGGAAAAACCACGCTGATCAAGTCACTGCTGGATTTTTGTCAGATTGACCAGGGTGAAATCCGGATTTTTGACACGCCGCATCACCAGACGCAGGCGCGCAAACGACTGGCTTTTCTGCCGGAACGCTTTAGCCCGCCCTACTACCTGACCGGTCGTGAATTTCTGCGCTATATGGCGGAACTGCACGGCACTTCCTACGCACGCAGCGAGGTCGAACGCATCTTTCACTGCCTCGACCTCGACCTGGCCGCCCTGTCACGGCCGGTACGCACCTATTCCAAGGGCATGGCACAAAAACTCGGGCTGGCGACCTGTTTCCTGAGCCGGCGCGATCTGCTGGTACTGGACGAACCCATGAGCGGACTCGATCCCAAGGCACGCGCGTTGTTCAAGGACTATCTGCTGGAAGCCAGACAGGGTGGACAGACCCTGTTCTTCACCACGCACCTGCTGAATGACGTCGAATCCCTGTGCGACCGGCTGGCCATTCTGCACCAGGGCGAGGTGCGCTTTATCGGCAGCCCGCAGGACTGCTGCCGGACTTTCGCGGCGGACAACCTGGAACGCGCCTACCTGAAAGCGATCGCTACTGAATCTTCACCACTGGAAAGCGTGGCATAAACCGTATGCACCAACAGATCAATCTCTATCAACCGGTATTCAGAAAACAGGTCAAGGTGTTTTCCGCAACCACGCTGACACAGATCGCCGCTGCGGTACTGGTCCTGCTGCTGGTTATCCTCGCACACGCGCGCTGGACGCTGGACGGAATGAAAGGCACCACCACGGTCCTGCAGCAACAGCTCGATAGCCTGCAGGGCCAGGTGGCCTCACTGGAAGCCGGCTACCAGGCTCCCGACACGCAGGGTCTGGATAAGGAAATAGAACAGCTGCAGGCTGATATCGATCAGCGCAACTATCTGCTGACACAATTTGACCGACTGGCGACCCGGCATCGCTCGGGTTTTGCCGGGCAGTTCAGTGTACTCGATGAACAGCGTATACCCGGCCTGTGGCTGGAAGGCGTGAAGGTCAACGGCGCAGGACAGATCGAGCTGCGTGGTGTAACGCTGGACGCCAAACTGGTCCCCGCCTATGTCCAGCAGCTCGCCAGACGCCCGGACCTGTCCACATCCCCGTTTGAAACCCTGTCCATGACCCGCATCGACCCGGACAAACCTCAACTCCGCTTCGAACTGCGTAACCACGGGGAAACCGTAGCATGGCGCTAGCTCCGACAGCACAGATCCAGCGCTGGGTGGATCGAATCGACGCCCTGGAATTGCGCGAACGCATCCTGCTACTGGCAGCGACTATCATAGTGGTATATCTGCTGGTGGATTCATTCGCTTTACAGCCCATGCTCAAGGCACAGCAGGCTTCCAGCCAGCGCATATCCGAACTCGAAACAAAACTGGGCGCCACCCGCCAGCAGGCCGAGCTGTTCAATTACAAATCGGAGCGCGACCCGCTGACCGAACGCCGGCAAAAGCGTGACGCGCTTGTTGCGCAGCGGGATGCGCTCGATGACAGGATCGTTGCCCGGCTGGGTGCGCTTGTAGAACCTGCACAGGCTGCCGACATGCTCGAGCAGGTGCTTGCCGGCCACGGCGGACTGAAGCTGAAATCACTGCAGGCCCGCACCGAGCCGCTGACAGACCCGGATGCCGGGGAACAGGAAAGCGGCAACGGCCTGGGTCGTTACCACATTGAAATAGTTGTCGAAGGCGGTTATTCGGACCTGCTGCGTTACCTGCAGGAGCTGGAGGCAATGCCCTGGAAATTCTTCTGGCAGGAAGTGGATTTCCGGACTACAGACTATCCCCGCGCGGAGACGCGCCTGCAGCTCTATACCCTTGTAGTGCGGCATGGATAGCGTGTTCAACAACGCACCGGCTGTATAAACCGGAAGCTGACACCGGACTGACGGACAAGACCATGGCTGCTACCATGCCCAGAAAACGCGTTCGCATCGGCGACCTGCTGGTCGAACACAAAATGATTTCCGAAGCACAGTTGCAGGACGCGCTGGCGGAACAGAAGAAGAGTGGCCGCAAGCTCGGGCGCGTGCTGATCGAAAGCGGTTTCGTGGATGAAGACAGGCTGCTGGTGCTGCTTTCCGAACAACTCGACATTCCCTACGTCGACCTGTCGCGCTTCGAACTGAACCCCGAACTGATCAGGCGCCTGCCGGAAACGCACGCACGCCGCTACCGCGCCCTGGTACTCCGGGAAACACCGACCGGCCTGCTGGTCGGCATGGGTGATCCCACCGACATTTTCGCCTTCGACGAGCTGGTGCGCATCCTGAAAAACCCGGTGCAGATCGCCTGCGTCAAGGAAAGCGAGCTGTTGCACAACATCGACCGGCTTTACCAGCACGCCGATCAGCTACGCAACCTGGCCAGCGAAGTCGGCCAGGACATGGCCGAAAACGCCTTTGACCTGCGCAGCCTGTCCGCCGGCGGAAATCACAACGACGCGCCGGTGGTGCGTCTGATACAAACCGTATTTGAAGACGCAGTACGCGCGGATGCATCTGATATTCATATCGAACCCGACGAGGACGTGCTGCGGATAAGGCGTCGTATCGACGGCGTGCTGCACGAAACGACCATGGAAGATACGCGTATTGCATCGGCGATGGTATCACGCCTGAAATTAATGGCCGAAGCGGACATTTCAGAAAAGCGCCTGCCACAGGACGGACGTTTTTCCCTGCGCGTGCTGGACAAGAGCATCGATGTACGACTGGCGACCATACCGACACAAACCGGTGAATCGGTCGTCATGCGCCTGCTGGATCATGGCTCGGCGGTGCGCAATCTGGATCAGCTCGGCATGCCCGACGATATCCTGCAACGCATACGCGGCATCGTACACCGGCCGCACGGACTGGTGCTGGTGACCGGCCCGACGGGCAGCGGTAAAACGACAACCCTGTACGCGGCGCTCACCGAACTGAACAAACCACAGAAGAAAATCATCACCGTTGAAGACCCGGTTGAATACCAGCTTGCACGCGTTACCCAGGTGCAGGTCAACAACAAGATAGATCTCGGTTTCGCACGCGTGCTGCGGACGGCGCTGCGCCTTGATCCGGATATCATTCTGGTCGGCGAAATGCGCGACAGGGAAACGGGCGAAATCGGCTTGCGCGCCGCGCTGACCGGACACCTTGTGCTTTCCACCCTGCATACCAACGATGCAGTGGGTACCGCCATGCGCCTGGTCGATATGGGTCTTGAACCGTACCTGGTTGCAGCATCGACCCAGGCCATACTTGCACAGCGCCTGATAAGAAAGCTTTGCACCAACTGTCGCACCGCGCGCGCACTCGAGCCCAGCGAGCAGGCGTGGGTGCGCAATATCGAGGGAGAAAATGCCTCGCTGGACGGTTTCCAGGAAGGTAGTGGTTGTAACCAGTGTAACCACACCGGCTATCACGGTCGTATCGGTGTATATGAATTGCTGGAAATAGATTATCCGCTTGCCGATGCGCTGCGCCGCAATGACCCCTCGGGTTTTGAACACGCCGCGCGCAACCAGGACGGTTATCGTCCGTTGATAGAAAACGCGCTGGACTATGCCAGGCAGGGTGTCACCAGCCTGTCGGAGGCCATGCGCCTCAGCGGTACGGTTGACTAATGCCTGCATTTCAGTACAAGGCGCGTGGTCATCGTGGTGACGCCATTGAAGGCGTCATAGAAGCCGCCAGTACGGATCTCGCCGCCACACGCCTGATAGAGGGCGGCCTGACGCCCGTGGATATCCGGGCGGTGGAAAAGAAAGTCGGCATGAGCACCGACCTCGCCGATATTTTTCCAGCCGGGGTTACCCTGACAGACATGGTCCAGTTCAGTCGCCAGATGCACAGCCTGCTGAAAGCCGGCGTTCCGATTCTCAATGCCCTCACCGGTCTGGCTGCCAATATTCGCAACCGGACGCTGGCAAAAACACTGGCAGGCGTTATCGAGAGCCTGAAAGCAGGGCGCGACCTGTCCAGCTCCCTGTCCCAGTACCCGGATGTATTTTCGGTTTTCTATGTCAGCCTGGTTCGCGTCGGCGAAACCAGTGGCCGGCTGGAAGAAGTATTTCAGCAACTCGCGGCATACCTTGACCGCGAGAAAACGACCCGTGACCAGATCAGGTCTGCCATGCGTTATCCCGGCGTCGTCATGGGTGCCATCCTGATCGCGGTAGTGGTCATCAATGTATTCGTGGTACCCGCGTTCTCCGCCATGTTCTCCCGGTACGGCGCCGACCTGCCATTGCCGACACGTATCCTGGTCGCCATGTCCGACCTGACCGTTAACCACTGGCAGGAACTGCTGGCAGGCGGCATGGTACTGGTTGTTGGTATTCGCATGTACCTCCGGAGTGACAGCGGTCGGTACAAATGGCACAAACTCCGGTTGCGGCTTCCGGTGGTCGGCAAGGTACTCTATCAGGCTACGCTGGCGCGTTTCTCGCGCCTGTTCGCGCTGGTACAGCGCTCCGGGATTCCCATCGTCACCGGACTCACCGTGGTTGCCCGCGCCCTGGATAACGACTTTATCGAGGAACGCGTGCTGGCCATGCGCGATGGTATCGAACGCGGTAATTCGCTGAGTAATACCGCTGCCGGCAGCGGCGTTTTCGACCACCTTGTCCTGCAGATGCTGCAGGTCGGCGAAGATTCGGGCACGAGCGATGAGCTGCTGCAGGAAATTGCCGATTATTATGACGGTGAAGTGGCATATTCGATCGCAAAACTCAGCTCGGCGATCGAGCCGGTTCTGACCGTGGTGCTGGCAGCCATCGTTTTTCTGCTGGCAACCGGCATCTTTCTGCCCATGTGGGACCTGGCCAGGGTAGCATTGCATTAGCCCGTGGCAGCGGGTTATTCAAGACGATTTGCAGATCATTGCCGAGCAAACCGAAACAATGAGAAATCTTCGATTAATCAACGACTTTTGGTATTCTGATCACTTCATTTTCCGTCATTCCGGCGTATGCCGGAATCCATAAAAATCAGCCTGTTGGATTCCGGCATACGCCGGAATGACGAATTAATCAGAGTTCCCTTGGATGTCCGTCAAACGCGCAGGCGCGAATCGCGCGCAACCCCGGAAAAATACTGAGTGGCTAAAGGTATAGCGAACATTTGACGATAAGTGGAGGTGTGCGGGCTATCAGCCATTTTCAGGAGATCAGTAAAGATGAACAAGCAAACAGGTTTTACCCTAATCGAATTAGTCGCCGTGCTGGTAATACTGGCTCTGTTAGGCGCTATGGCGGTACCGCGTTTTTCCAGTGTCCAGAATGATGCGCTGCACGCCGCTCTGGATGGCTCCAGCAATGCAGTAAAATCAGCCCACTCCATTTCCATTGCGCGGCTCAAGCGCCTGCCGACCGTCAGCGAACTGGTACAGGATGTCGGCGGTAGCGCCAATGCTGCAGTACACGCCGGCAATGACGGGATTCAGGTCAGCATCAACGGCGTTGATTACCTCATCCCGACCTTTACGGATTCCACCTGTACTTCACCAACCAGCACAGGCAGTCCCACCGTCGCCTGTGTTGGCAGCGCTTCGCCAACCCCCATCTGATATCTACAGGGTTGCCGGCGCCAAAAAGGGGTGGGCCCGTGCCCGCCCCTTTTTTACTCAGCGGATAACAACATGGATGTCTGTAACAGGCCTGTCTGTTCCGTAACACACCCCAACGGCTTCACGCTGATCGAGCTGGTCTTTGTTATGGTCATTGTTGCCACTCTGGGCGCGCTGGCCATTCCACGCTTTGCGCATAACGATGCCACCGTTCCTGCCCAGGCGGACCAGCTCGGTCGGGCGATACGGCATGCCCAGGCGATGGCAATGAGCCAGGGGCGATCATTTTCCATCGCTACCCGATCTGCCACCAGCTACGCCATTACCCATGGCGACTCCACGACACCCGTGCGCAATGCCGCCGGTGAAGAACAGGTCTATTTTCTGGTCAACGGGGTAACGCTGAACAGCGCACATGTTGAATTCGACAGCCTGGGGCGCCCGCTTGGCAGCGCCGCTCTCGCCGACACGGTCCGGGGCTGGATCCTCACCGGGACGGGCGGCAATACGGCGAGTGTCCGCGTACAACCGGTCACAGGCTTTGTAACGGTGACGCCATGAGCAGCACACAAAGGGGATTCACGCTCATTGAGATGGTGCTGGTCATCATAATCATATCGGTCGCGTCACTACCCCTGTTCGGCCTGTTTTCACAATCCACTTCCAGCCTGCTCGATAACGAAGCCATTCAGGCTGCAACCCAGCTTGCCCGGGAGCGCGCCGAGTTCGTGCTGGCACGCAAGCGTGAACTTGGATTTAACGGCCCGGCAGCCGAACTGGCTGTAGACACCACCACGGAAACTCTCACCGGCAACTTCATCCGCTTCAACAGAACGACCGTTATCACCCGGCCACCCGCGCCACGATTCACCGGCTGTCCGGGCGGGACTCCCTGCAAACAGGTGACGGTCAGCGTGGACGCCGGCGGCCCGCCCCTGGCGCAGCTTACTTTTCTTCTGGTCGACTACTGATGATGCGCCCGCGACAGGACGGATTCACCCTGTTGGAAATGGTCACCACCCTGACCATGCTGGCGCTGCTGGGCATGGTAGCCGGACCCTACCTGGGCAACGGCGTGCGTGCCTATAATGCGACAGCATCCGCTATTCACACCCTGGGCAAACTACGCAGCAGCAGTGAACGCCTGGCGCGCGAAATACGCGAAACAGGGAATAGCGGGGGATGGGAAATCCTTACTCCGGTCTCCGCACCCAACGACATCCTGAGTTTCCGAAAAATTGATACCGAAACTGTCACCATCGACGCGCAGGCCTCTCTGCTGCGGATGGCCTACGCCTCTGTCAACGACGGCAGCGCCTACACGCTGAGCGATGAACTGGACCGTATTACCTTCAACTACTGGCAGGGTGATGGTGTCACCCCTGCCAGCAGCAACCTGGATGTGGCTTTTATCGAATTCGAACTGGTGTTGAATCACGCCGGCAACCGTTATGCACAGCGATCGCGCATTGCCCTGAGGAACCGGCCATGACGCAGCGCTTCCGCACGCAACGCGGTGCCGTCACGCTCATTGGCGCACTGTTTATTATTACCACCCTGGCACTTATGCTGGCGGCACTGCAGCGCATGGCGGGCTCGGACATACTGGACACGGCGCTACAGCACGATTCCGTAGAAGCCCTGTTCGTGGCGGAGAGCGGCATCGAATATGCCTCGTTCCTGTATGCCAGCGGAGCGGGCTGCCACGGACTGAGAAACGTGTCCGCACGTGCAGGGCGCGGCAGCTTTACCATCTCCGATGCAGTTCCGGCAGGCACCAATTGCCGGGTCCGCGTACGGGGAACCATCGGCTCCACCGCTACTGCACAGGCGCGACGCACCGTGGACGCCGACCTGCGCCTGACCGCCGCCGACACCGGGAGTGGCGCCACTACTGTCACCCTGGTCCGCTGGCAGGAAGTCATCGGCAATTGACATGCCCGGGTAAATGCCGGACTCTTTCTCCAACACATACACAAAGGACAAGGTGTGTTCTCGTTCAACAACAAAAACAAACAGGATGTATCGGGCGCGCTGACCCTGTCGGCTGCCGGAGCAGCCGTGGCCGCCATACGGCGGGACAAATCCGGCCGCCCCCTGCTCGAACAATGCGGATTTTATCCGTCGCTTCCCGAACAGGATCCATCAGCAAACCTCAAACAGGCCGTAGCTGAACATGGCCTGGGCAAGACCGGCTGCTCGACGCTTCTGGCGATAGGCAAATACCAGCTACTGATGGTGGAAGCACCCGAGGTACCTCCATCCGAACTCAGGGCCGCAATCCGCTGGCGTATTCGCGACCTGATCGATTTTCACATCGACGACGCGGTACTGGACGTATTCGATGTCCCGCCCAGTGGCGCCCGTGCCTTGCAGGAACACCTGTACGTGGTGGTGTCGCGCACCGAGACAGTCAGGGAGCAGGTCGAAGTACTGGAACGCGCCGGTGTCACGCTGCAAACCATCGACATCCCCGAACTCGCGTTACGTAACATTGCTGCACAGCTCGAACAGGATGCCAATGGACAGGCCATGCTGTATTTCGATGCCGATCAGGGCTTGATTACGCTGACACGCGATGCCACCCTGTACCTCGCGCGCAGCATGGACACCGGTTACCGGCAGCTTCAGGAGACACCCGGACTGGTCGACCGGCTGGCGCTGGAACTGCAGCGTTCCATGGACTATTACGACCGTCACTTCCAGCAAGCACCCATTACGTCCATTACACTGTGTCCGATGCCGGCTCCCATGGAACCGCTTGCAGAGCAACTGGAGCAACAGGTAGGTGTCCCCGTACACAGACTCCAGGCAGACGATATTGTGGAGATACACGATTCCATCGGTACAGAAACGTTTGCGCATTGTCTTCTGGCGATCGGTGCCGCATTGCGCAGCGAGCCGGCACAACTGTAAAAAGGGTGCCGGCCTCTTTGCCAGGGCCTGGCTTATTTTTGTATTTCCAGGTCCTTTATTTTCCTTGTCAGGGTGTTTCTGCCCCAGCCCAGCAATCGCGCTGCGTCCTGACGGCGCCCCGCGGTCCGCGCCAGCGCCGCTTCGATCATGATACGCTCGAAAGCGGGCAGGGCTTCCTGTAACAATCCCTCCTCTCCGTCAGCGAGCTTCTGGTCAACCCATGTTTTCAGGGCCGCCTCCCAGCCCAGCCCAGCCGGGCCACCGCCCTGGGATTGCCGCAGTTCCGCAGGCAGGTCTTCGATGCGGATATCCTGTCCGGACGCCATTACCGTCAACCAGCGACAGAGATTTTCCAGCTGCCGGACATTGCCCGGCCATTCGCGCAGCTTGAGATAAGCCGCTGTCTCCGGCAACAGGTGTTTGCTGTCGACATTCAGCTCCCGCGCCGCCTGTTGCAGAAAGTGCTGCATCAAGGGCTCTACATCTTCGCGCCGTTCGCGCAGCGCGGGCAGGTGAACACGAATGACATTAAGGCGATGAAACAGGTCTTCCCGAAAACTGCCTTCCTTTACGCGTTGTTCCAGGTCCTGGTGTGTCGCCGCAATGATACGCACATCGACCTTGACCGGGACACGTCCACCGACACGATAAAATTCACCGTCCGAAAGCACGCGCAACAGGCGGGTCTGCATTTCCGCCGGCATGTCGCCGATTTCATCGAGGAACAGGGTACCGCCGTCAGATTGTTCAAAGCGGCCGACTCGCTGGGTCTGTGCACCGGTAAAAGCACCCCGTTCGTGCCCGAATAATTCCGACTCGAGCAAGTCACGCGGGATGGCCGCCATATTCAGCGCGACAAACGGCTTGTCCGCGCGTGGACTGTGCCTGTGCAACGCGCGCGCCACCAGCTCCTTGCCGGTTCCGGATTCGCCGTTTATCAACACGGTGATATTGGAACGGGACAGCCGGCCGATGGCCCTGAACACCTCCTGCATGGCGGGCGCTTCACCTATGATTTCCGGAACCGCACCACTGGCAACGGGGGCCGCTTCACCATTTGCGCTGCGACCGTGATCGACAGCGCGGCGCGTGAGCTCCACGGCCTCTTCAATATCGAAAGGCTTGGGCAGGTATTCAAAAGCGCCGCCCTCATAAGCCGTCACCGCGCTGCCCAGATCGGAATGCGCAGTGATAATAATGACGGGTAGTTCCGGATACCGTTCCTGTATTTTTGTGAGCAGATCAAAGCCGTCCATGCCGGGCATGCGCACGTCCGTAATCAGTGCCTCGGGCTGGCCTCGCTCCAGTGTTTCCAGAATACCGCTGGCCGAAGAAAAACTTTTGACGTCCATGCCCGCCTTGTCCAGCGCTTTCTCCAGTACCCAGCGAATGGACTGATCATCATCGATCACCCACACACTTCCCTGATCATGCATTCTCTATCCCCAGTGGTAAATAAATGGTGAACACCGTCCGGCCGGGTTCACTGGTAAATTCCACGATGCCGTGGTGCTGGTTTATCATTGACTGCGCAATGGACAGACCGAGGCCCGTGCCGTCGGCACGCCCGGTTACCATCGGATAAAATATTTTCTCCTGCATTTCAGCAGGTATGCCCGGTCCGTCATCGACAATATCAACCCTTATCACCAGTTTATAGCGGGTATGACCGATGGTGAATTGCCGTTGTGTACGGCTGACAAGTGTGATTGTCTGCGCACCCGCCTGGGCAGCGTTACGCACCAGATTGAGTACGGCCTGAATCAACAGTTCGGAATCTGCCAGGAAGTCCGGGATACTCGGGTCATACTCGCGCCGCAGCTCCAGCCCCGGATAACTTTCGGCATCCACCAGACTGCGCACGTGCTCGAGTACCTGGTGAATATTGATGATCCGGTTTTCAAGCACATTGTTCGGCCCCAGCATACGGTCGACCAGATGGCTCAGGCGGTCCGCCTCACCGATGATGACCCCGGTGTATTCCTTCAATCCGTCGTTTTGCAGTTCACTTTCCAGCAATTGTGCCGCGCCACGCAGCCCCCCGAGGGGGTTCTTGATTTCATGGGCCATACCGCGCAACAACTCACGGGCAGCCTGTTGCTGGACGAGCAGGTGTTCTTCGTGAGCAATGCGGAGATGCCGGTCAATTTGCATTATCTCCAACAACAGATCCTCTTTTCCTGATGGCGTAACAACACAGTCGACTGTCATGCGGTGACCGGTTGCGCTATGCAGTGCCAGTTCACGCTCGGTAAACGGAGACTGCGTTTTCATCGTCTCTTCGAGCCGCTTTACCAACGCTTCACCGGCACTGACCATATCCGGCCAGTAATGACCGCTAACCTGTCGCCTGCTGATTTCAAACAGGTTCTCTGCAGCCGGGTTCAGGTAGACAATCAGCAACCGGTGGTCCAGTACCAGTACGGCAGTATTCAAGGTCTCCAGCAAGTGCTCGGCGGGAACCGGTTTATACCTGTCGGACAATGGCATGTACCCCTGTGTGCAAAAATCAAACCAGTATCGGTGCCTGTAGCTGATTCGCGCAACACTCGGACAAGGGCCAGAAATAACAAGGACTATCAAAAAGATATAAACTGACCGGGCCTGAACACCCGGCCCGCCGGAATTCCCGGGAAAGAACGGCTGGATGTTTTTGCACCCTTCAAAGCATTACGCGCACTATTATAGTGCGCGTAATGAAAAAGCGAAACGCCCGGAACCGGGCACCGGAAAACGCGCCGCCTATCTTGCGCGTGGCGCGGGTGCAGGGGAGGGAACACCGGGGCCGCGCGGAAAGTTAATTGACTGGCGGTGCAGATGGAAGGGCACCGGGTCGCTGCGCATGACTTCCTTCCCCTCGGCGTCGATTACGGCAACCGACACATTATGTGTACCGCGGTCCACGTTGGCGAGAACAATCCGGGCCGATGCGGTCGGCTCACCCTGGGTCTGCCCGTCGAGGTAGAACTGGAAAAGATGACCGGCAGTAACGTTGAGCGCAGGTTCAATAGCGGCACTGACCGGCACTGCACCGGTATTGTCACGCAGCGTTTCATCCGCTGTCGGGGAAGCTATGCTCAATTGCTTGTACCCGGCGTCCGGGGTATCGGACTGCACCGAGGGCTTGCTGAGAGTGTATTTTGGCGGCGGGATAGTCGACAGGGGTGGCAGGTCCACCGGCTTGCCGTTACCTGTGGGCTCGTCGGTATAAACAACGTTGCCCTGTGCATCCACGGACTTGTAGACGGCCGCCTGCAGGCTCGCCATCCAGGTCAGCAGGATCGCAGCAAGAACGGTAAATTTAACCTTGTTCATTGGCCATCTCCTTGTAAACGGCTTGTATCCACCTTACTGACTGGCTACATGCAACGCAACAGAAAACGCCCCCTTACGGGGGCGTTTTTACTACCGTTCGTCGGTCTCTGTCAGAGGCTGTAGTACATATCGAACTCGACCGGATGCGTGCTCATGCGCAACAGGGTGACTTCTTCCATCTTGAGATCGATGTAGCCGTCGATCATGTCGTCAGTGAACACACCACCCGCGGTCAGGAACTTGCGATCCTTGTCCAGCGCTTCCAGCGCCTGATCGAAAGTGAAACAGACCTGCGGGATCCTGGCTTCTTCTTCCGGCGGCAAATCATACAGATCCTTGTCCATGGCATCACCCGGATGGATCTTGTTCTGGATACCGTCGAGGCCGGCCATCAGCATGGCGGAGAACGCCAGGTAAGGGTTGGCTGTCGAATCAGGGAAACGTACTTCGATGCGACGACCCTTGGGGTTGGCAACGTAGGGTATACGAATGGAGGCAGAGCGGTTACGCGCCGAGTAAGCCAGCATAACCGGAGCTTCGAAACCCGGGACCAGGCGCTTGTAGGAGTTGGTCGACGCATTCGCGAATGCGTTCAGCGCCTTTGCATGCTTGATGACACCGCCGATATAGTACAGGGCGATATCGGACAGGCCGCCGTACTTCTTGCCGCTGAACAGGTTCTTGCCTTTCTTCGCCAGCGACATATGCACGTGCATGCCGTTACCGTTGTCACCTACCAGCGGCTTGGGCATGAAGGTGGCTGTCTTGCCATAACTGTGGGCAACATTCTGCACCACGTATTTCAGGATCTGCACTTCGTCGGACTTGCGCACCAGGGTGTTGAATATGGTACCGATCTCACACTGGCCAGCAGTTGCCACCTCGTGGTGGTGCACTTCGGTCGGGCAACCCATCTCGTCCAGCGCAAGACACATGGCGGAGCGCATGTCGTGCAGGGAGTCGACCGGTGGTACCGGGAAATAACCGCCCTTGATGCCGGGGCGGTGGCCGATGTTGCCGTCTTCATAAACGCGCTCGGCATTCCAGGAGGCTTCCTCGGAATCCACCTTGTAGAAAGCACCGCTCATGTCGGAACCCCAACGCACATCATCCAGCACGAAGAATTCGTTTTCCGGACCGAAGTAGGCGGTATCGGCTATACCGGTGGACTTCAGATAGGCTTCGGCGCGCTTGGCCAGCGAACGTGGATCACGCTCGTAGCCTTTCATGGTGGCGGGCTCGAGAATGTCGCAACGCAGGTTCATGGTCGGTTCGTCGGCGAACGGGTCGAACACCGCCGTACCGGTATCGGGCATCAGCACCATGTCTGATTCATTGATGCCCTTCCAGCCCGAGATACTCGAACCGTCGAACATCTTGCCGTCCTTGAAAAAGCCGGCAGTGATTTCACTCGCGGGAACCGTTACGTGCTGTTCCTTGCCAAGCGTATCAGTGAAACGCAGGTCAGCAAACTTGACCCCGTTATCCTTCATTAATTTATTTACCTTTGCTGCGGACATCTAGCTTCCTCCGAAATAGGACTTGTCTCAAAAAACGGGTTCCGACCTGAGCGCTGGGCCAAGTACCGGCGACTCCAAAAAAGTGCTCCTGAAAAGAGCACGAATTATGCCACGGGAAAAACCCGTGGCAAGTCGACGGGTTAAGGAATCCGGGAATACACAACCACCGATATATCGCACCAATATGGGGCAAACAGGGCGGTGGTTGGTAAAAATTGGTGCGCTCAGGCGCGAAAACAGACCTTGACCGAATCCACTTCAGGCAATTCTTTTGCCGCCCGCTCGATTTTATCGATAAGGCCGCGACTGTCGGGAACTGCTTCCAGCGCTGACAGGGGCAGCTCCAGGTCGATACTCAGTTTTCCGCACAGGTAGTGCAGGGTAATATTCCCGGCGTCCAGCCCTTCGATATCCGCCCATTTGAGCTGCAGCTTCCGAATCAGGTCGCCGCGTAACGGCAACTTGTCCGAGAGTGATTCCCGCTCGTCGTCCTCCGGATCGATATGCACCGTTACGTCGGTCACCTCATCGACGCGTTCTATCAGACGGCGGCGCACCGTGTCACCGATCTGGTGGCCTTCGGATACACTGATACACGGGTCAACCTGTACGTGCAGATCGATCAATGCATCACCGCCACTGCGCCGCGTGCGCAGCATGTGCAGGGCTCGCACGCCATCCACTTGCGCAATTTCCCTGCGGATCGAATCCACCACATCGGGTTCCAGCGCCGTATCGATCAGCTCCCTGGTACTGTCGCGCACCAGATCGAAACCGATCTTGGCAATCATCACAGCAACCACTATCGCGGCAACGGCATCGAGATAGGGATAACCCAGCATGGCGCCACCAACACCAATCACCACCACCACGGACGAAATGGCATCACTGCGACTGTGCCAGGCATTGGCCATCAACATATTGGAGCGCAGCTTCAGGGCCGCGCTCCTGGTGTACTGGTAAATAATCTCCTTGGCAATAACCGACACGAAGGCGACACCCAGTGCAAGCATGCCCGGCGCCAGCAGCAGATCCGGCTCGTTCATGCGGCGCGTCGCATCATAGCCGATACCAAAGGCAACACCGATCAGGGTAATACCAAGTCCAACGGTCGCCAGCGTCTCGATGCGCCCGTGGCCGTAGGGGTGGTCTTCGTCGGCTTCGCGGTGTGAATGCTTTGCGGCATACAGCACCACGAAGTCGGTAGCCAGGTCAGACAGTGAATGCAGGCCGTCGGCGATCAACGCCTGCGAATGCGCCAGCCAGCCCACTACTATTTTTGCCACGCCCAGCAGCAAATCCACCACCGAACCGACCAGGGTTACTTTACGAACCTCGCGGTAGCGGGTATTCCTTGTGGCGTCCTGCACTTTACCGTTCATAACCCTGATTATTCTTCACACACGCGCAGACGGATAGTAATTTCTTCGTCTTTCTGCTGAATGTCCAGCACCTCGTGCCCGTTCACCCGGCACCAGGCCGGGATATCGTGTATAGCGCCGGGGTCGCTGCACAATACTGCCAGGGTGTCCCCCACCTGTAACTGCGCCACTCTTTCCTGGGTGCGGATCACCGGCATCGGGCACAGCATGCGGCGTGTGTCCAGTTCGTGCAGACTCACAGATACCAGTCCCGGGGGATGGCTTCACCGGCCATGGGCTGTACCTGCAGGGACCGGCTTGCACCATCCAGGGTATGGATTTCTATGTCGACGCTGTCGGCATTACGGCCCTGGCTGAAACGCGCGGTAATCTGTGCCGCCAGGTCGAGATCATCCTTGCTGGCATCACCGTCGATCAGAACCAGCGGACCGGGGTGGCTGGTTGTGAGCATATGTGTGTACTGTTTTCGGTAACCTTGCAGAAACCGGTTCTCGCCTTCCTCACGGCCGATGATCATTTTGAAGTTCCGCCGTGGACGAATATGCCGGCCTACTTTCAGCAGCATGATGTCATCCAGTTCGTAACGACGTTCGCCGCGCGCCTTCCATAAATCCGCCAGCTTGTGTGAATACTGCCTGTCGGTCAGGAAGCAACAGCCTCCGGCCGGTTGGGCATAGTCCTCGAAACCGAATGACGCCGCCAGCGCCATTTGCGGTTTACGCGTACGACCTTCAAACCCGTACAGGCTGTCGCGATCGACCCAGCCCTCCAGTTCGGGACGGGTCGGCGCCAGGTTTTTTGCACACAGCGGCCGTAACAGAAGTTCATCGGCGCCGGATTCGCGCGAAATAACCGGCAGGGTATCCTTGCGCTGGGACATCGGGCGCTGGCCGATCACTTCACCGGTAATAATGAAGTCAAAACCTTTCTTTTCGATCCACTGCCTGGCCTTCTGTACCATGAATACCTTGCAGTCCAGACAGGGGTTCAGATTGGCACCGTAACCGTGTTTCGGGTTGATCACGACATCCTTGTACTCCTCGATGATGTCGATGATGTGCAGTTTGATACCCAGCTGCTCGGCAGCCCACAGCGCATTGTTGCGCTTGGGTCTGGCCCTGTCCTTTTTGCGGATAGCATGGGTGTGGCCTTCCACACAGAAGCCGGTATAGAAGTTAATCCCCTCTACATGGATACCCTGTTCCTGGATGACCTTTGCAGCCAGCAGGGAATCCAGGCCACCGGAAACCAGGGCCAAGGCTTTACGTGGTTCGCTCATGATCGTTGCGGCAACGCGCCTGTATTCAAACGCGCATTGTAGCCCATGCAGGCAACATCATTGTTTGAAACTTTGCAGGGTAATTCAGTGTGAACGCCTGGAAAACCGGTCGGGTACGACCGGCACGGCCCCGCTTTCCGGGGCGAGGGAACGGTACGCACCCTGACTGCCGGTCTCCGCCCACAGCTCTACGGCCGCGAGCGGATCCATTACCGGCTGGCCGGAAAGTCCGCGCATGGCGTGCAGCACATCCATAATGCCCACAAAGGTATGCGCCAGGCGGGTATAGAGCTGATCGCTTTGCCGGTCCACAATCGAAGCCAGCTGATCGTAGGCACTGCGTCCCAGGGCCACAAAGTAGCTCACCTTGACCTGGCGACTTTCGGCTATTTTCGGGAAAAGCCCGGAAAACAACAGGCATTGGTCGCCAACATCTCGCAAACGGTCCGTTTTCTGGCTTTGCTCGCGTTGTGCCTGCAAGAACTCCAGAGCCATGATTTTACGCGCCAGCTCGGGGCGTCCCGCGAATCGCATCAGCAGAAAAACCAGATAGGATTCAAGCCCTTCTTCAAGATTCCGATGACTGGCGACCTGCGCTTCAGACACCAGCGCGTGCCATTGGGCAACCTCGGTCGGTTGCAAAACCAGCGAATTCATACAGCACCTCGGTGTTCGTTCCCTCATACAGCTTATCGGCCGATAAATTCTTCTTCTTGAAAGCTTAGACCCTTATATTCCCTGAATTTATCAGCCGCAAGCTACATCCGGCGTGCGGCTCAAGCTATACTGCGCGGCTCCCGTAAATTCAAATTGCCGATCATTTATTTTGAGCTCCTCAAATACACATCCAGCCGCCACCTTTCAGGGCCTGATACTCGCACTGCAGGAATACTGGTCACGCCAGGGCTGCGTCATCCTGCAACCCTATGACATGGAGGTAGGCGCCGGCACTTTCCACCCGGCGACTTTCCTGCGCTCAATCGGACCCGAACCCTGGCGTACCGCCTATGTGCAACCGTCGCGGCGTCCCACCGACGGTCGCTATGGCGAGAACCCGAACCGCTTGCAGCATTATTACCAGTTCCAGGTTTTGCTGAAACCCAGCCCGGATAACATCCAGGAGCTGTACCTGGATTCACTCAAGGAGCTGGGTATCGATCCCCTGGTGCACGATATCCGCTTTGTTGAAGACAACTGGGAATCACCTACCCTGGGTGCGTGGGGACTGGGCTGGGAAATCTGGCTGAACGGTATGGAGGTCACCCAGTTCACCTACTTCCAGCAGGTCGGCGGACTGGACTGCAAACCGGTCAGCGGTGAAATCACCTATGGGCTGGAACGCATTGCCATGTACCTGCAGGGTGTGGAAAGTGTGTTTGACCTGGTCTGGACCGAAGGCCCGCAGGGCAGCGTGCTGTACGGGGATGTATTCCATCAGAACGAAGTGGAGATGTCTGCCTTCAATTTTGAACACGCCAACACCAAAGAACTGTTCCACTGGTTCGACAGCTGTGAAAACGACAGCCAGGCACTGATTGAAGCCGGCCTGCCCCTGCCCGCGTATGAACTGATGCTGAAAGCTTCGCATACCTTTAACCTCCTGGATGCCCGCAGCGCCATTTCCGTGACCGAACGGCAGCGTTTCATACTGCGCGTACGCGCACTGGCGCGAGCCGTCGCCCGGGCCTACTACGAACGACGGGAATCGCTGGGTTTCCCGATGCTGCAAAAGGGGTCGCCATCATGAGCGAGACACGCGACCTGCTGATCGAAATCGGTACCGAAGAACTACCGCCGAAGGCCCTGCGCGTTTTGTCCAATGCCTTTGCCGACGGCGTGGCGAAAGGACTCGAGGACGCGGCACTCAATCCGCCCGGGATCATTGCCTACGCGGCACCGCGCCGGCTCGCGTTGCTGGTAAAAGACCTGCCGCTCGCGCAGCCGGATCGACAAACCGTTCGGCGTGGTCCGGCACTCGCTGCCGCATTCGACGACGACGGCTGCCCGACACAGGCTGCGCTCGGCTTTGCAAAATCCTGCGGCGTTACGGTCGAGCAACTGGACCAGCAGGAAACCAGAAAAGGCAGCTGGCTGTCCTACCGGGCTGTTGTAAAGGGCCAGGCAACGACCGGGTTGATAGCGGATATTGTCAATAAGACACTGGCCGGTCTGCCGATCCCCAGGCGCATGCGCTGGGGAGATCGCAGCGAAGAATTCGTGCGCCCGGTGCACTGGGTGGTACTGCTGTTCGGTGACGAAGTCATCGATGCTGAAATACTCGGTATAAAAGCCGACCGCTATACCCGCGGTCATCGCTTCCACCACCCGCAACCGGTTTACCTGGGCGAACCCGAAGCCTACCTGCCGATACTGGAATCCGAAGGCTACGTACTGGCCGATTATGCAACCCGCCGCGAGGCTATCCGCGCACAGGTACTGGAGCAGGCCAGGCAGCTTGGCGGACAGGCCCTCATCGATGACGACCTGCTGGATGAAGTCAGCGCGCTGGTTGAATGGCCGGTGGCCATCTCGGGCCGCTTCGATGAGGCGTTCCTGGAAGTACCGTCCGAAGCGCTTATCTCCAGCATGCAGGATCACCAGAAGTACTTTCCCGTGGTCGACAACGACGGCAGACTGATGGCGCATTTTATTACCGTCGCCAATCTTGTCAGCAAGGATCCGCAACAGATCCGCGCGGGCAATGAACGCGTCATACGCCCGCGCCTGGCGGACGCCGCTTTTTTCTGGAACCAGGACCGCAAGCAAACGCTTGAACAGCGCATCGATGGTCTGCACAGCATGGTTTACCAGAAAAAACTCGGCTCCCTGTATGACAAGCAGGAACGCGTGGCGAAACTGGCTGCGACCATTGCCGGACAAATCGGTGGCAACGCCGCGCACGCCGAACGCGCCGCACGACTGTGCAAGTGCGACCTGCTTACCAGCATGGTCTACGAGTTCCCCGAGTTGCAGGGCATCATGGGTCGCTACTATGCCGCTCACGACGGGGAACCCGCTCCGGTTGCAACCGCTATCGAAGAACATTACCGGCCACGCTTTGCCGGCGATGATTTGCCGGTCAGCCGCGAGGGACTGGCACTGGCAATAGCCGACCGGCTCGACAGCCTGGTAGGCATCTTTGCTATCGGACAACAACCGAGCGGCGTCAAGGACCCCTTTGCGCTGCGCCGCGCGGCACTTGGCCTGGTTCGCTTGTGCATCGAACAGGAACTGGATATCGACCTTGAAGCATTGCTGAACGCCACAGCCGCGGGCTTTGATAAATCGCTGCATGCCTCAGCGGCCATCGACCCGGTGTTCAATTATGTCATGGAGCGCCTGCGCGCCTACTACCAGGACTCCGGGATCCAGGCCGACCTGATCGATGCCGTGCTGGCAACACGCCCGGTGCGGCTGCTCGACTTTGACCGGCGTGTGCGCGCCTGCCAGGTATTCCGTCAGTTACCGGAAGCAGAAAGCCTGGCCGCTGCCAACAAGCGTATCGCCAACATACTTAAAAAGACCGATCAACACATTCCCGACCGGGTGGACAGCAGTTGCCTTGTCGACGACGCCGAGAAGCAGCTGGCCGCACAACTGGAGCAGCTGAGTACAACGGCGCTTCCTTTAATGGAGGCGGGCGATTATACCCCCGCGCTCAAACAGCTGGCCGGCCTGCGTGAAAATGTCGATGCTTTCTTCGACCAGGTCATGGTCATGGTGGAAGACGACAGCTTGCGCGCCAACCGGCTTGCGTTGTTACAACGCCTGAGCATGTTGTTTCTCAGGGTCGCCGATCTATCACGTTTACAGGGCTGAGGCACATCATGACGGAGCGGGATTCCTACCAGGCCATGCTCGATGCAGTACAGGCTTTTCACGACAAGCACGATTTCAAAAACACCGGTGGCGAGGAAATGACCTACCGCCTGGCCCTGATGGCGGAGGAGCTGGGTGAAATTTCCGCCTGTGTCACCAAGGGCAAGAGCCGGGATGAACTGTCCGAAGAAGTTGCCGACCTTTTTATTCTTGTTATCGGTACAGCCATCGCAGCTGACTTCGATTTGCGTGCAGCCTTCTGGAAAAAAATGGATCGACTCATGCAGCGCGAATCGCGCATGGTCAACGGGCGCATCCGCGTATCCGAATTCCGCGGTATGAAACAGGACTCACCCGAATCTTGAGTATGGCTGACCAACAATCTGCAGGCCCGGTTCTTTACCTGCGTTCCGTACTGTTCTGGCTGGGCTTTGCAACATTCACGCTGGTATTCGCTTTTCTTCTGGTGTTGAGCTTTCCCTTCCCGCTGGAAAAGCGCTTCACATTGACCCGCGCATGGTCAACAGCCACCATCTGGTGGCTGCGTATCAGCTGTAAGCTGGACTATGAAGTCAGTGGCACGGAAAACATTCCGGACAAGGCCGGCATTATATTCGCGAAGCATCAGTCGACCTGGGAAACACTGATACTGAATTTCTGGTTTGAAAAACAATCCTGGGTGGTAAAACGCGAACTGTTATGGGTTCCGATCTTCGGCTGGGGAATGTTCATGATGCACCCGATAGCGCTTGATCGCGGTGCCGGAAAAAAAGCTGTCGACCAACTGGTAAACCAGGGACGGAAACGGCTCGCGGAAGGGAACTGGATTGTCATCTTTCCCGAAGGGACCCGCACTGCACCCGGCGCAAAAGCACGTTATCGCATCGGTGGCGCCATACTGGCCGAACGTACCGGCGCTTCGATTACACCTGTCGCACACAATGCCGGTGAATACTGGCCGCGGCGCAGTTTCATAAAATGGCCCGGAGTTATAAAAATCCGGATCGGGCCGCCGATCGAAACGAAGAATAAATCGGCGCAGGAAATACTGGCCGAGGCGGAACACTGGATAGAATCGGAAATGGCCAGGATCACTACACTGAAAACCGGCGCGTGACTCCGTAGCAAGTGAATGTGCATTCCTTTAAATGTCGAACCGCCAAGACGCATAGAACGCCAGGAAAGAATTATTATTCCTGGTGATTCAACATCAGACTTGTTGCCCCGCCGGTAAAGATCAAACGTCGAGATTGGAAACGGACAACGCGTTGCTTTCGATAAAGTCGCGCCGTGGTTCGACCTGGTCGCCCATCAGTGTGGTGAAAATCTCGTCCGCTGCAACAGCGTCCTCGATCTGCACCTGCAGCATACGGCGTGAATCAGGATTCATGGTCGTTTCCCATAGCTGCTCCGGGTTCATTTCTCCCAGCCCCTTGTAACGCTGAATGTGCTGCCCGCGTTTGGCTTCATCCATCAGCCACGTCATGGCCTGTTTGAAACTGGTAACCTGTTTCTGCTTGTCGCCACGCTGGACAAAAGCATCGTCCCCCAGCAGGCCATCGAGTTGTTCACCCAGTGCAACCATGCGCCCGTACTCGGCGCTGGCAAAAAATTCACTCGGGATCTGTTGTTCGCTGGAAATAATGCCGTGTGTCATCCTGCCGACAAGAATACGGAAGCCTTCGTGTTCCACGTCCTTTTCCATTGAGACCGCGTAACGTTCGCCGGCTTTCTGGTCGCTGTTGATACGCTCCTGAAGTTCGGCACACCACGCCTGGATCTTGTCCATGTCATGCAGGTCCACCTCTTCCAGTGCCGGCATGTACAGCATCTTCTCCAGCGCGGTCGCGTTATAGCGGCGCGCCAGGCGTTGTATCGATGCCATGACAGCCATGTACTGCCTGGCCAGGTTTTCCAGCCCGGGGCCGGTCAGGGCCGGAGCGCCTTCGCTGACATACAACCCGGCTTTATCCATGGCCGCCTGCATCAGGTATTCCTGCAGCGCGGCATCATCCTTAACATATTGTTCCTGCTTGCCTTTTTTGGCTTTATACAGTGGTGGCTGGGCGATATACACATAGCCTTTCTCGATCAACTCGCGCATCTGACGGTAGAAGAAGGTCAGTAGCAGCGTACGAATGTGGGAACCGTCTACATCCGCATCGGTCATGATGATGATCCGGTGGTAGCGGAGCTTGTCTATATTGAATTCATCCCGACCGATACCACAACCGAGCGCCGTGATCAGCGTTCCCACTTCGGCAGAAGAAAGCATTTTGTCAAAGCGCGCTTTCTCCACGTTCAGAATTTTCCCTTTGAGGGGCAGGATGGCCTGGGTACGCCGGTCCCTGCCCTGTTTGGCCGAACCGCCGGCAGAATCACCCTCCACCAGGTACAGCTCACACTGGGCGGGGTCGCGCTCCTGGCAGTCCGCAAGCTTGCCCGGCAAGCCGGCAATATCCAGCGCACCCTTGCGACGCGTCATTTCCCGTGCCTTGCGGGCAGCCTCCCTTGCCATCGCGGCTTCCACTATTTTCGCAACGATTGCCTTGGAATCTGATGGATTTTCAAGCAGATAGCTTTCAAGCTTGTCAGAGACCGTGGATTCCACGATACCCTTCACCTCGGACGACACCAGCTTGTCCTTGGTCTGTGAAGAAAATTTCGGGTCCGGCACCTTGACTGAAAGTACCGCCGTCAGCCCTTCGCGGGCGTCGTCGCCGGTGGTATTGACCTTGTTCTTTTTGGTGACCTGCTTCTCCATGTACTGGTTCAGCGTGCGCGTCAGGGCTGCACGAAAACCGGCCAGGTGGGTACCACCATCGAGCTGCGGAATATTGTTGGTGAAACAGAATATATTTTCCTGGTAGGAATCGTTCCACTGCATGGCCACTTCGACACCGACACCGTCTTTCTGGCCGGTGAAGTAAAAAACAGTCGGGTGTAAAGGCGTCTTGTTCCGGTTCAGGTGCTCTACAAACGCCCTGATTCCGCCCTGGTATTCAAAAATATCCTGCTTGTCCGTGCGTTCATCGGTCAGTTTTATGCGTACGCCGGAATTAAGAAAGGATAGTTCTCTCAATCGCTTGGAGAGAATATCGTAATGAAACTCCGTATCCGTAAAAATCTCGGGACTTGGCTTGAACCTGATTTCGGTACCGCTCTGGTCAGTATCACTGACCGCTTTCAGCGGTTCCCTGGGTTCGCCCAGTATGTACTCCTGATAATGAAGCTTGCCATCACGCCGAATGGTCAGTTTCAAACTTTCGGATAACGCATTAACCACTGAAATACCGACACCGTGCAATCCACCTGAAACCTTGTACGAGTTGTCGTCAAACTTACCGCCGGCGTGTAGCACCGTCATGATAACTTCAGCAGCGGATCGCCCTTCTTCCGGGTGGATGTCGACCGGAATACCGCGACCGTCGTCGGTAATGGTGACGGAATTGTCACTATGAAGCGTAACGGTGATTTCCGAGCAATAATTGGCCAACGCTTCGTCGATGGAATTGTCGACGACCTCAAATACCATATGGTGCAGCCCGGTACCGTCATCGGTATCGCCAATATACATGCCGGGCCGCTTGCGGACGGCCTCGAGCCCTTTAAGAACCTTGATATTCGAGGAATCGTAGCTGGGTGTATCGCTCATAGTGATAGCGTCCGGAGGGAGTTGCGTGATTATACCACCTCCGCAATAACACCGTGTTTCACGTGAAACCGTCCGGTGTTTTCTGAACCCCAGCCGGTATCTTCAATATCACTGATCGCGGTAACAAAAACCTGGGCTCCTGCTGATCTCAAAAGGCTGAGCACACGCAGCTGATTGTCCCGATCGAGTTCAGCGCCGATGTCGTCCATCAAAAAAAGGCTGGTCTGCGCGGCATCGCGTTTAAGAAGTTGCGCCTGCGCCACTTTCAGCGCTGTCACAAACAGTTTGAGCTGCCCCCTCGAAAATTGCTCTACCAGGGGCCGTCCCCGGTAAAGAAACACCAGGTCTGCCCGTTGCGGGCCTGAGCGCGTATAACCCAGTTCCCTGTCCCGCGTCAGCCCGTTCTCAAGAGACTCCCGGAAGGAGACTTCTTTCGACCACCCGCTCCGATAGGTAATCTCCAGCGCACTATCGGTATCCAGTAAATCAGCGCTTGTAATGGCCACTACGGTTTCCAGTTCCCTCAGGTAGTGCGCCCGCATGCGGTGCAGGGCTTCCCCGCTGGTTGCCAGCTCGCTATCCCAGGCGCTTATCTCTTTTGCGGACACATTTTTCCTGAGCGCAGCATTACGTTGCTTCAGTAACTTCTGAAACCGCTTCCACTCCTGCAGGTATGCCTGTTTCACGTGGAACAATCCCCAATCGAGGTAATGGCGCCTGTACGCCGGTCCCTCCTCGATCAGTCGATGCAAATTGCCGCCCAGCCACTGCACCGGGAAAAGTGCTGCCAGTTCGGAAAGCCGTTTTACCGGCTTGCTGTCAATGCGGGCAACAAGCTTCTTTTCAGAACGACGCATCCCAACGGGTATATCCCGCTCAGACGCTGCCTTGCTCACCGTCGCAACCAGCTGGAACGCCGTTTCACCCGTCTTGATTGCCTTGTCCAGATCGCGAGTACGAAAGGAGCGTGCCCTGGCCAATATGTATAGGGCTTCAAGCAGGCTGGTTTTACCCGCGGCGTTTTCACCGACAAAGAGATTTAACCTGGAAGAGAAACAGAGTTTAACCGGCTCTATATTACGGAACCCGTCAATAGATAGAGACTTCAGAGGCATTGGAATGGGCGGCCCCTAAAACGGGGCTGCTACAGCACGCGGCTATAAACGCATCGGCATAACGACATAGCGGTATTGTTCAGTTCCCGGTTGCCTGATCAGACAACTGCTGTTGGAATCGCTCAAGGTAATTTCCACGTTATCGCTGCGCACCGACGACAAAACATCCAGAAGGTAGGTTACGTTAAAGCCGATTTCCAGGTCACTGCCCTGGTACTGCACTTCAAATTCTTCATCAGCCTCTTCCTGCTCTGGGTTATGTGCTTGAATTTTAACGTTATTATTGTATAAATTGAGTCTGATACCCCGATACTTCTCGTTTGAAAGTATCGATGCTCGCGACAGCGCCTGGCGAAATAATTCCCGATCGGCCAGTACCTTTTTATCGCCGTTTTTAGGTACCACGCGCTCATAGTCAGGAAAACGCCCGTCAACCAGCTTGGAGGTAAAACACACGTCGGTGCCACGTAAACGGATATGGTTAACCCCCACTTCGACCTGTACCGGTTCTCCGCCGGCATCCAGCAGTCGCTGCAATTCCTGAATACCCTTGCGCGGCACAATGACCTGGCGCGGCTGACTGATGGCTATATCCACCTCGGTGTCACATAGCGCGAGACGGTGCCCATCGGTCGCCACAGTACGTAACAGGCCATTGTCGATTTCCAGCATCAACCCGTTGAGGTAATAGCGCACATCCTGCTGAGCCATGGAAAACTGGGTGCGTTCGATAGCCTCTTTCAGTTTGTTCTATGCAACCGAAAACCGGCAATCGCTTTTTATTTCTTCAACAACAGGAAAATCTGCAGCCGGTAAGGTGGCCAGGGTAAAACGGCTCTTGCCGGACTTTATCTGCGCCTTCTGGTCGTTGAAAGAGAACTGTATCTTTGCATTCTCGGGAAGGGCCTTGCAGATATCCACCAGTTTGCGCGCCGGCAATGTTATTTCCCCGCCTTCATCAATCTGCACGGATGTTCTTGCCTGGATTTCAACTTCCAGGTCGGTTGCCGTTATCTGCAATCCCTTTTCATTTGCAACAATCAATACATTACCCAGCACCGGTAATGTCTGACGACGTTCTACGACACCAATGACTTGCTGCAACGGTTTTAGCAAAGACTCTCGGTCAATCGTGAATTTCATCAATTATCCTTTGTTATATATATAGTCCCAGTTATAGTTATTAGTGCCGGGTACGCTTGTTGATAACCGGATATATATATAATATATTCAATTAGTTATAAACAAAACAGGGTGCTGTTAAAGTACCCCTGAATCTGTGTATCAACTGTGGATAATATCGGA